>CAMEHJ010000177.1 GCA_945917385.1 uncultured bacterium | reverse complement strand
TAATCTTGTCTGTTTTGAGCTGGTTGGAGTCGCTGTCAATTTCCCTAAGCTGTTCATAGGTGTTGATTTCCACAACATCTGCCGAATGAACCACGCGGGCTGCAACGATCATTCGGTCTTTGTTGTAAAGCGCTTCTTCCCAAAACGCCCCATCATACCGCTGATTCTGGCAAAGCTCTTCGATGCGTTTGGCAACGGTATCCGCATCCTCTTTCAGCAAATAGCAAATGCCGATCATTGCATTGCCGCCGGAATTTCCCGGCACGGTTACCAGCTCCATTTTGCGGTTAACGCGAACATTGCTCTCGTTGTCCACAAGATCGCTGACCATGTACCACGAATACAGCTCATGGCGGTGAAACGGATTACAATCACACCAGATATCGCAGGGAATTATGTACGCGTTCTCCAGATGCTCTTTTACAAGTCTGACCGAATGCAGATTGTTTTTTGCCGCATAATCGGCATTGACTACCAGCTCCACACCATACTCATCGATCAGATACTCGTATTTTTCCTTCATAAAACCTACAACTACATAGATTTCTCTGATACCCGCCTCATGGAGCTGCTTGATGATACGCTCAATCAACGGTTCACCGTTGACCTCCAAGAGTCCCTTTGGCATCTCCGTATTGATGGGAACCATTCGCATTCCAAAGCCTGCCGCCAAGATAACAGCACGCCGGGGAGCCTTCTGCCCAAACTCGGTTATGGCTTTCATCGTGGGGCAAACCGACTCGTCCAGATAACCGGCCTTGATAAGTTCTTTGAGCGAGCGGTTAACTACGCCTAAAGAATGTCCGGACACTTCTGCTAAAATTCGTTGATTAATGAACGGCTCAAGCAGCAGAGCAGTTAACACGTCACTATTCTGCTTGTTCATCAATTCCGCTTCCTTTCTTTTCATGAACGCATCATCAATAACAAATGCAAATTTCATCAGAAACTTGCACTCACTGTTTCAAGCAGTCCTCGCTGATATTTTACTTTTGTTCGGTACGCTATTACTTTGAAAATACACTAACGTTGGGATTATAACATACCACTGCCCAGTATGTCAAAAAATTTTATCCCCCTAGGGGGCTTCCGCAATTGCCCCGCGGCTGATATAATCAGGAACATGATTCATCACCAAAGGAGAAACGACCTCAAATGAAAAGAACTCTTGCACTTATTCTCGCAATGCTCCTGTCCCTGAGCATGCTCGCAGGCTGCGGCCAGCAGCAGAGCGGCACCCCCGCGACCGAGGCTCCCTCCGAGGAATCCTCCGCCGTTGACGCCGCCCCCGCTACCCGCGTCATAACCGACGGTCTGGGACGCGAAATAGAAGTTCCGACCGAGATAAACTCCATCGTCACCCTCGGCAACGCAACGCGTATGCTCGTCTACCTCGGCCTTCAGGACAAGATGGTCACCACCGCAAACGGCGACCAGAACGACAGTCTCTTCATGGCCTACGGCTGCTTCAACCATGAAGCGTGGGCTGACCTGCCCGCGGCCTCAGCCGGCGGCTACGGCGAAATTCTGCCGGAAGTCATTCTTGAGGCCGATCCCGATATAATCCTCTGCACCTACGAGGAGGACATCGTCAACTCCATCGAAGAGCAGCTTGGCCGCTCCGTCGTCGCCGCCCCGCAGGGCACCCTGTTCGGCGAGGACTACAAGCTGGCGCTTCGCGTATTCGGCGACGCCTGCGGCGTGCCCGAACGCGCCGAGGAGATCATCTCCTTCATGGACAACTGTCTCGCCGACCTCGACGCGCGCACCAAGGACATCCCCGATGAGGAGAAGCCCCTCGTTCTCGGCGCTGCCGCCACCTTCCGCGGCGGGCACGGCATCGAAGGCGTTTACGCCAACGACGCGATTCTCGCTTCCATTCACGCGAACGACGCTGCCTCCGGCATCATCGAAGGCCCCCATGGCGTAGAGGTAGACCGTGAACAGATCCTCGCGTGGGATCCCGACATCATCATCCTCGACTCCGGCAACCTTGAGCTTGTCAAGAATCAGTACGCCGAGGATCCGAGCTTCTTCGAGCAGCTCAGCGCCGTCAAGAACGGCAAGGTCTATCAGTGGCCGAACTCCACCGCGAACTACACCAACGTCGAGATTCCCCTCGTCAGCGCCTACTACGCAGGATCGCTGCTGTTCCCCGATGCATTCGCGGACGTCGATTTTGAGGCCAAGGCAAACGAGATATTCTCCTTCTTCCTCTGCCACGACGGCTACCTCGACCTGCTGACCGAAGCCGGGCTCGGCTACGGCACCGTCACTCTCGGATAACAAAGGTGTGATATAATTGCAGAAGCACCCAGTAAAAATCGAACAATATGAACAGTTCGTCGCCCGCAAGCGCATAGCGCTTGCGGCTGCGGCGTTTATTACGCTCTTTGCCGCCGTGGTGTATATGGGCATCGGCTCTCTGAAAATCAGCCTGCCGGACATTTTCCGCGCGCTCGCCGGCGAGGGCGAGAAGAAATATCAGACCGCCATTATGAACATCCGCCTGCCGCGCGTACTGGCGGCGATATTCGTCGGCGCGACGCTCGCGGCCTCCGGCGCGGTGATGCAGTGCGTACTGCGCAACCCCCTCGCCTCAGCATCGACGCTGGGCGTGTCGCAGGGCGCGGCCTTCGGCGCAGCGCTGGGCATAATCGTGTTCGGCGGCGGCGTGATAACAAACTCCAATTCCACCTCGACCGTATCGGTCGACAACCCCTATATTGTGACGCTCTGCGCCTTCGTCTTCGGCTCGATATCGTCGGTCGTCGTGATACTCATCTCCCGGCTCAAGAAAAACGTCGGCCCCGGCGGGCTGATCCTCGCGGGCACGGCGCTCAGCGCGATGTTCGCCGGCGGCAGCACGCTGCTGCAATACTTCGCCGACGATACCTCGCTCGGCGCGGTCGTGTTCTGGACCTTCGGCAACCTCGGCAGCGCAAGCTGGAAGGATCTGCGCTTTATCAGCGTCGTTTTCGTGCTGAGCTTCATCTACTACATGTATAACCGCTGGAACTATAACGCCATGGAGGCGGGCTACGACACGGCCAAGAGCCTCGGCGTGGACACGAAGAAGGTCATGGTCGCCAGCATGGCGGTGTGCTCGCTGTCGGCGGCGGTCGCGGTGTCGTTCGTCGGCATAATCAGCTTTGTCGGCCTCATCGCGCCGCATGTCATGCGCTTTTTTGTCGGCAACGACCACCGCTTCCTTGTCCCCGGCTCCGCGGTCTGCGGCGCGTTGCTGCTGATACTCGCGGACGCGCTCGCAAAGCTGATCGCGCCGCCGATAATTCTGCCCATCGGCGCGATAATGTCGTTCATCGGCGGGCCGGTATTCCTTATTCTGCTGTTCAGGGGGAGGAACTCAAATGGTTGAGGTAAGAGACATATGTTTTTCCTATGGAAAGACCGCCCCCGATACGCTCCGCGGCGTGAGCTTTGACGTCCCGGACGGCACCTGCACCGCCATTCTCGGCAACAACGGCGCGGGCAAGAGCACACTTTTAAAATGCATCGACCGCATTCTCCGCCCGAAGTCCGGCGAGGTCATCGTGGACGGGAA
>CAMEHJ010000176.1 GCA_945917385.1 uncultured bacterium | reverse complement strand
GGTAGTAGATAAGTTCGTCGCTCATATGTTTCCTTCTCCTCCTAATCCGAATCGGCGGCAGCGGCAATACTTGCTGCCCGAAACGCCGAGCATATCGACCGTCGATACTACATCCTTGATATAGCTCAGCAGAAAACGGTTGTACTTGACCTCAAGCGTCACTTTACCCGGCAGGGTCACGGGATATAGTTGAACGGACGCATCGTACAGCTCAAAGCTGCCCTCATTGGAACGCAGTCCGCTGTCAAGGGTAATTCTGGTGTCGTTCGTCCGGCAGAAAAACGCCGTCCTGTCGTATTCGACAAGGCAGGCTGGTCTGTAAGCTCCCGTCTGCATTATCAGCCTCATGTATCTTCCGAAATCTCCACAGTCATCCAGACACGAATAATCACCCGCGATTATCTGTTCGGCCTGCTCACGGTTTAAGGTCAAGGTCTGCTTTCTCTGCTGTATTCCCTGCTTCTGCTTCAGCTCCAGTTTTGCCGGACTGTCACCGAAGTCGTAAATCCTCAGTCGAATCTTCTTCCTGTTTTCCAGCCCATCTATTTTTTCGTAATAATCCAAAGCGTCCGGCGTATCAAAATAAAGGGAGCGAACCCGATAACCGTCCTTACCGTTATGCTTATCTCCTTCAAGCACCGCCGACAGAAGCCTTTTCAGTTTAAGCTCCTGACACGAATCAATTTCGTATTTTATTTCCCGCCGCGAAACATCCAGCATCTCAATCTGCCCTCAAACGTAAAAAGTCAGTATCCGTCACATACCGTGTCTACGCAATTATAGGGCTTAGTGCGCAAAAAAATGGTCACATCGTGAGTAAGCCGCACGATATAACCTCAAATAGTCATTTTGAACAAACCACAAAAAAAGACAGACAGCATATGCTTATTCATGCTGTCTGTCCGATTGATTTTTTCTTCAGCCGCAGTTGTGACTGCCGCAGCCGTGGCTTCCGCAGGAGTGGCCTTCGCCGTGATGCTCATGGTGGTCACAGCGCACATTGGCGTTATAGACAAGCCTGCCCTCGATAAGTGCCGCCGCGGCCTCGTCCGCGTCGCCGGTAACCCCGCCGTAAAGCTTGATTCCGGCCTCGTTAAGTGCCGCCTGTGCGCCGCTGCCGATACCTCCGCAAATCACGGCGTCAACCTTCAGCGCGCTCAGTATGCCTGCCAGCGCCCCGTGTCCGCTGCCGTTCGTCGGAACGACCTCCGCCGAGACAATCTTTCCGTTTTCGACGTCGTAGAGCTTGAACTGCTCCGTATGGCCGAAATGCTGGAAAATCTCTCCGTTTTCATAAGTGACTGCAATTCTCATTATATTATCCCCTTTCGGTTTTGAATACTGTCTGTGGATTTCCCCTCTGCGGCAGTCTCCGCGTCCGCAGGCGCGGTTTCCGCCTCTGCACAGGCGGTAGTCCCCGCCCTCAATTCTCAGCGGCAGTCCCTCAACGAGAACCTCCGCAAGCTTTCTGCGCGCGTCCGCGTAAATCTGCTGCACGGTCGTGCGGGCGATCTGCATAAATTCGCCGCACTGCTCCTGCGAAAAGCCTTCTTTGTCTATCAGCCGTATCGTCTCATATTCCTCAAGCGTCAGAATAACCGCTTCTCCCGCCGACTCCGTGTCAGCGGGCATAAATTCCGCCGTCTGCGGATAATCGCAAACCAGTCTGCATTTTTTAGGTCTCGGCACTTAAAGCCCTCCCTCAAGAAGTATTGTGCTTACATCGAGCATTATAATATAATTTCTGACATATGTCAATAACTTCATCAAAAAGCTCCCCGCCGTTTCAAATCACGGCGGGGTGTTTTTTTGATGATTACAGCAGGCTCAGAATCTGTGCCTTGGGTCTTGCGCCGACGGTCTGGTTGACGACCTTTCCGTCCTTCATAACAACCAGCGTCGGTATGCTCATTACGCCAAACTGGGCTGCAAGCTCCGGCTGCTCGTCAACGTTCACCTTTCCGACCTTGATGTCCTGGCGCTCCTCGGCGATCTCATCCACGATGGGGCTGACCATGCGGCAGGGTCCGCACCAGCTTGCCCAGAAGTCGAGCAGTACGGGCTTGTCGGAGTTCAGAACCTCCTGCTGAAAGTTTGTACTTTTGATTTCTATTACTGCCATTTTTTATTCTCCTTTATCTTTTTACTGTCATTATTATACCACGGATTTTCAGTTTTTTCCGTGATTTTGTCACCCTTTACCGGATACGGTCTCTCCCGTCCAGCTGTTGATGCCTCCGAACTCCACAACATTGGTGTAGCCTAATGCCGCAAGCTTTGCGGCTGCCTGCTTACTGCGGTTTCCGCTTCGGCAGTAGACAAGAATAAGCTGTCCCTTGTCCGGCAGCTGCGGAATTTCGCTTGTGCCTATTGTCTCGTTCGGGATACAGACTGCGTTCGGTATGTGTTTCTCAGCATACTCCGTCTCTGTCCGAACGTCAAGGATAATATAATTTTCCTCCGTCTCCATCAGCAACGCGGCTTCCTTTGCCGTCACCTGCCTGTATGTGTTTCCCGCTTCGCCCTTTGCCGCAGAGGAGCAGCCTGCCAGAACCAAAACTGCCAGCAAAAACGGTATAAGCTTTTTCATTCGTTTCTCTCCTTGTCTGTCTTTTTTATGATTATACCACACATTTCGTTTTATTCCGTGATTATATCACAAAAACATGGAACAAATTCCTTTCTCCGCGATTAATAATATAACCAATAGCAATAAAGCTCTTGACGCACAATGCTTCCGGCAATAAAATATGGTTGGAATTGCATTATTGCGATATGTGTTCTGTTTTTTCGGACAATGATAAAAAGGAGTATTTGTCATGGCAATAAACCTCAATATGCTCAGGTATGTAAATACCATTGCGAAAACGGGCAGCTTTTCGGAGGCGGCAAAGCAGCTCTATGTCTCGCAGCCGTATCTCAGCCAGTGCGTCAAAAGCTTTGAAAACGAAGTAGGGGTCAAAATCTTTGACAGAAGCTCGCACCCGATAAAGGTCACTCCGGCGGGAATGTGCTTTGTGGAGTGGGGACGCAGTATAGAGGACAATGAAAAAGCCGTACTGAAGCGCGTGCAAAAGCTCTCCGGCGCATCCCAGGTCACGTTGACCATCGTTTCGTCCCCAACGGGAAATCTCTTTATATTGCCGCGCCATATTGCAAGGCTCCATGCGCTTGTCCCTGACTGCAAGGTCGTTTTGAAAACCGCCCCCTCAGTAGAGGCGCGCTCCGAGCTGCTTTTCAACCGAAACGCTGACGTGCTTATAGATACGCTGCCCTGTCAGCTCACGCCGGAGCTTGTTTCAAAAAAGATTGCCGATGAGCACATTTTCCTTGCCGTACCCCGCAGTCACCCGCTGTGCCCGCAGGATGACGATTCTTCTCCCGTAAACCTTGCGCAGTTCGCGGGGAGCGGTTTTATCTCGCTGCTTCCCGGCACGATGTACCGCGATATGCTGCCGGACATCGGCGCCAGGAATGCCTTTTGCCCGAATATGAGTGGGGAAGCAGCCGGCGCGCCGAGCTGCTGTGCAATGGCTGCGGAGGGTCTGGGAGTTGCGATAGTGCCAGGT
>CAMEHJ010000175.1 GCA_945917385.1 uncultured bacterium | reverse complement strand
GTATCTCAAAGCGCAGGAGAGCGTCACGCTTAAGGTGCGCGCGGTGATCCCCGGCACGGAGATAGAATTGCCCGAAGCGGGGCTGCGCATGAGCGCGGAATTTACCGAATACAGGGAAGAAATTAACGGCTTGTTCAAGACTTATTACATCAAATATGAGAATATTAACTCTGCTGTAATCTGCACCGGAAGGCGTCCGGGCGACCGCATGAGGCCGCTGGGGCGCGGGTGTACAAAGAGCCTGAAGAGCCTGTTTATGGAAGCGGGCTTCAGCCAATATCAGAGAGACACCGCCCCGGTCATCCGGGACGATAAAGGGATACTTGCCGTCTGCGGCATCGCCGTTGACGAGCGCGCCGCCCCAAAGGCGGGCGACAGGGTGCTGAAGATAAGCTTCAGCGAAATTTAAGCTCAAGCCGCAAAGCGGCATTGGACAAATAGAAAAGAGAAAAACGGGAGACACATTCAATGCACGAGGATATTGAAAAAATTCTGATCGGTGAGGATGAGATCAAGGCGCGCGTGGCCGAGGCCGGCGCGAAGATAAGCCGCGACTTTGCGGGCAAGGACCCGATATTCGTGGGCGTGCTCAAGGGCTGCTTTATTTTCATGGCCGATCTCATGCGCTATGTGGACATACAGTGCTCGATGGACTTCATGGCCGTCTCGTCCTACAGCGGCACAAGCTCCACCGGCGCTGTCAAAATAAACAAGGATCTGAGTGAGGACATCGAGGGCCGTCATCTCATCATCGTTGAAGATATCCTCGACTCCGGCGTCACTCTCAGCTACCTCAAGAACTACCTTATGGTCAGAAAGCCAGCGTCGATATCCATCGTCACGCTTATGGATAAGCCCGCCAGACGCAAGGCGGATGTCTATGCCGATTACTCCTGCTTTGAGGTGCCGGACGCTTTCGTCGTCGGCTACGGGCTCGACTATAACGAGCGCTACCGCAACCTGCCGTATATCGGCGTGCTCAAGCCGGAGATATACTCCTGAGCATTTATATCGTATTCTCCATCGTATAAGAAGGATGTGACATATACTTGAAACCTAACCGCAACCGCGCCCGGGATCTGGGATTTTACGTGCTGCTCATCGTGATAATGATGGCCGTGATCTTCACCATGACCGGGGAGAAGGACACCAACAAGATAAAGAACTACTCCGACCTCGTCGATCTCTTCACCGAGGAAAAGGTGCAGTCGTTCAGAACCGAGGGCAGCACCATTATCCTTGAGGTCAGAACGGGCGATGCCATAGCACCGACCGAGGAAATGAAGTACGACCTCTACAGCTTCGGCGTGTTCTATGAGGACTTTAAGGACATCATAAAGACCCAGTATGAGTCCGGCGTCCTTGAAGAATATGACTATGACGAAGGCTTCGTCGCGCCGTGGTGGGCGAGCATGATACCCTATGTGCTCGTCATGGTCGGCGTGATGGCGCTGTGGTACGTGATGATGAACAAGGCCGGCGGCGGAGCGGGCGGTATCGCCAAGTTCTCCAAGGCGCGCACCCGCCTCGGCAGCGATGAGAAGAACAAGAAGACCTTTGCCGATGTCGCGGGCTGCGACGAGGAGAAGGAAGAGCTGTCCGAGATCGTCGACTTCCTCAAGAACCCCAAGGCCTATACCGCGATGGGCGCGCGCATACCCAAGGGTGTGCTGCTCGTCGGCCCTCCGGGAACCGGTAAGACCCTGCTTGCGAAGGCTGTCGCGGGCGAAGCCGGTGTGCAGTTCCTGTCTATTTCGGGCTCTGACTTTGTGGAGCTGTACGTCGGCGTCGGCGCAGGCCGTGTGCGCGACCTGTTCGAGCAGGCAAAGAAGGTCGCCCCGGCGATCATCTTCATCGATGAGATCGACGCTGTCGGCCGCCAGAGAGGCAGCGGTCTCGGCGGCGGACACGATGAGCGCGAGCAGACGCTCAACCAGCTGCTCGTTGAGATGGACGGCTTCGGCAGCAACGAGGGCGTCATAGTCATGGCGGCGACGAACCGCGCGGATATCCTTGATAACGCGCTGCTGCGTCCCGGCCGCTTTGACCGTCAGGTATATGTCGGCCTGCCCGATATCCGCGGGCGCGAGGCGATACTGAAGATCCACGCCAGAGACAAGCAGCTTGCGGAGGATGTCGACCTCAACTCCATCGCCAAGGGCACTCCCGGCTTTGCGGGCGCCGATCTTGAGAACCTTATGAACGAGGCGGCACTGCTCGCAGTGCGCCGCCGCCACCGCTTCATCAACATGGAGGACGTGGACGAGGCCATACTCAAGGTGCAGATGGGTCCGGAGAAGAAGAGCCGCAAGATGAGCGAGAAGGCGAGACGCCTCACCGCTTACCACGAATCCGGCCACGCCGTCGCGGCTCATTATCTGCCGCACGTCGACCCGGTACACTATATCACCATCATCCCGCGCGGCATGGCAGGCGGCTTTACGCTGATGCGCCCGCAGGAGGATCTTGAAAACTTCAAGTCCCAGTCCGAGATGTTCGAGAACATCGTCATGGCTCTCGGCGGAAGAATGGCTGAGAAGCTGTTCCTTGACGATATCTCCACCGGCGCTTCCGGGGACATCCATCAGGCCACATCCATCGCGCGCGACATGGTCACCCGCTACGGCATGAGCGACAGGCTCGGCCCCATATCCTTTGACAGCTCCGGCCACTCCATCTTCATCGGCCGCGACTTCGGCCAGACGAAGAGCTATTCCGAGGAGACCGCCGGTATCATCGATGAGGAGGTCAAGGCTATCTTCGATAAGGCCGCCGCAGAATGCGAGCGCATCCTTACCGAGCACGCCGACCAGCTGCGCGCTATCGCTGAGTACCTGCTGGTACACGAGACGATGGAAGCCGAGGAGTTCAATTACTACTTCGAGCACGGCGAGTTCATGCCCCTTGCTCCGCAGGAGGCACGCAAGGTCAGGGAGGACACCACCATCGAGCGCCCCGCGCGCAAGATATCCATGACCGACGGCTACGCCGAGGAGAAGAAGGAAGAGCCCGAAACGCAGAGCGAGACCACCAGTGGGGATAAGCCGGCAGAGCCGAGCGGCGAAGAGAGCAAAGAATAATATATAAAGCCACACGGGCGCGGTAGTTTTTACCGCACCCGTGTTTTCTGCATTCCGACCGGTTATTTTACTGACAATATAAATTCATGAAAAGTTCACTGATCGGGGCTTGTCATATGAAATGCGGAGTAATATACTACCGGTTCGTGAAAAAAGTATGGAAAGAAGAATGGAAATGAAAAAGAGCGGCATAGATATGCTGCATGGTCCGATATGGAACAAGATCCCGCTGTTTGCGCTGCCTGTCGCGGCAACGGCGATACTCGGGCAGCTGTTTAATGCTTCCGACCTTGCGGTCGTCGGCAACTTTGCCGGGGAAGCGCGCACGGCGGCAGTCGCCGCGGTGGGTGCGAACAGCTCGGTCGTGAGCCTTGTGGTGAACCTTTTTACCGGTGTTGCCCTCGGTGCGAACGTCGTTATAGCGGGCGCGATCGGGCGCGAGGATACTGACGCTGCGCAGCGCGCAGTACATACGGCGCTGCTGTTTGCTG
>CAMEHJ010000174.1 GCA_945917385.1 uncultured bacterium | reverse complement strand
AGCTACTTCGACGCTGTGCGCGATGAGTACCGCCACCGCCGCGACACGCTTGTCTCCAAGCTGCACGAGATCCCCGGCGTCGTCTGCGAGACGCCGAGAGGCGCGTTCTACGCGATGGTGTCCCTGCCGATAGACGATGCGGATAAGTTCCAGCTGTTCCTGCTCAATGAGTTCGACGACAACAAGGAGACCGTGCTCATGGCCTGCGGCGAGCCGTTCTACGCCACGCCCGGCAAGGGTCTCAACGAGGTGCGCATGGCCTACACCATAAACGCCGAGGACATCTCCCGCGCGATCGATATACTCGCTGTCGCAATAAAGGCGTACAACGAAAAGTACGGGAAGTAAACGAATAATTATAACAAACATCGCCGCTCCGAATCGGGGCGGCGATGTGGTCAATGATACGGATGTCCTCAGGTATCATATATTCGGGGAGATGATCTTTGCAGTACCGCTGGATCTGATCGACAGTACATTCCTGCACTGCAGCAAACGCAACGGGAACATGGAAAATGCCATCTGCACTTTTTACAACAACTGCGCATTCCAAAACATACGGGCACTTTAGAATGACCCGCTCGACACGGTCAGGAAAGAGCTTATAAATGCTGTTGTTGCGTCCTTTGGCAAGGTATATTCGCTTGATACGCCCGCGCAGGTATAGAAATCCGTCCTGATCGATCTCGCCAAGATCGCCGGTTCTCAGCCAGCGTGTTCCGGACTCATCAATAATGAGCCCATCTCCGTCTTCGTCGGTATCGCGGTAATATCCATGCATCAGGCTCGGTGAGGTCATCCATATCTCTCCCGTCTTTCCGCAAGGCAATTCATCCCATTTGTCAGGATCGACGATTTTTACATTCGTCAAGGGAAGAGGAATGCCAACGCTGCCTTCTTTCCAAACCGTGCTGCCGGTCGTAACAACTGTTCCGCCAAACTCCGTCATGCCGTATCCGGGAGCAAGGTGCGAAATAGGCGCTCCGTTGTCTTTGAAAAACAATACATACCGTTTTGCATTCTCGGATGAGATCGCTTCACCGCCGTAGCCTATCGTCCGGACAAATGACAGGCTCTGCCGCTTATGCGTCTGCACGATGCTGCGAATATGCGCAGGTCCGCCGAGAAAATGAACCGGTTTATAGAAGAAAAAAGTTTTCCCGTTTGTTTCGGGATCAGGGGATGGACTCAGACAAACCTGCATCCCAAGGCACAGCGGCGTATGAATGGCAAGACAGATTCCAAAAGCAACGAACGGCGGAGCAATATTTAGAATGGAGTCACCCGGCCTCAGTTCCAACAGTGAGTTTTAATATTCCACGGCAACAGCATTTACATTTTTGTTGCTGAGCAAAACTCCCTTTGGAACACCTGTAGTTCCGCTGGTATGAACGATCAGGGCGGGGTCGTCCGCTTTGCCTGGCGGGATGGGGTCATGCAGGCCGACCAGTATGTCGTCAAAACTCAGAATATTATCTGCTTTGGTACGGCACCTCGGCGTTGGTAAAAACAACCGTTTCAAGGGCGGCAGAGAGCGAGCCGGTGAAACCGTGATCACCTGCACAGAAGTTCCGAAATTACCCAGCTCAAGTGTATCCTGAACCAGAGGGAGAAATGTATCCGCCGTCAAAATGAAGATCAACAATCGCCCCAAGCCGGTGCTGTTTTCGTGGATTAACCCTTTTGAGATAATTATAACTCAAAAGAGTTAAGCATTTCAAGTTCTTTTGTTTATGCTCTTTCTGAAAAGGAGGGCATAAGCGGTATGAATATCGGAGAGGCCGTCAGGGAACGGATCATCGAACTATGCAGAGAACGAGACATTTCCATCAACAAGCTGTGCAGCATGAGCGGCGTCACACAATCGACCATCAACAACATTGTCAGCGGGCGCAACAACAGCACAACGATCTCGACAATTAAAAAGCTGTGCGACGGACTCGGGATCACGATACAGGATTTCTTCAACGCGAGCCTGTTCATGGATCTGGATCAGGAAGTGGAATAGATATAAAGGAAAAAGTGACTGCATGATATGCAGCCACTTTTTTAAGGCTCGGGGCGTTTATCTCCCCGGGTGCGGTGCCTTATCTGACACCGGCGGCGGAGAAAACGCTCTGTGCCGCCGCAAAGGCGGCGTCGCTCCAGGGGTATGCGCAGTCGGTGCTGCCGGACTCATCGAGCAGCTCCTGCGCGTTATCCTGCGAGAGGGACTCGCAGCTGGAAGCGACAAGATCCATGCACTCACTGAACAAGGAGAGCGCATCCTCAGTTGCAGCGCTCTTCCATGTCTCTACCGCGGCGGCGATACCGTCGGCGTCAAGCGGGGTCTCCGCCGCCCAGTCGAGCAGCATTGCCGCGCACTTTATGCCTCTGAGCGAGCAGCCGGAGGAACCGGGCTGAACATCGTTCACCGCATAGTCGAGCACGACGCCGAGAGCGTCAGCGGACTCCGTGGACGCAGCAGTATCGGCTATGCTCACAGGTGTTTCAACTGCCGGGGCGGCAGTCTCGGATGCGGGAGTCGGGTCAACATAGACGACCTCGCCCGTGCCCTCTCCGCCGCAGGCGCACAGCGCGAGCGCCATCGAAAGGGCAAGAATAAAAGCAAATGTCTTTTTCATTTTATTGCCTCCTTGGGGATATGTGCCGCAGCCTCGCCGCGGCTGGTTCAGTGATACCACCGGTACAAGGAAAAATCAATATAATTTTTATTAAGAAAGCTTCTTCCGTCTGTAAACAAATTCCTTGTCGGATATCACAAATTTCTCCCGCCGTCTTTGGACAGGTTCTACATTTTGGGAGATTCTGAAAATATGCTTGCAATTTCCGCGCGCAGCCCTTATAATGACCGTCGGAAAGATTTTTAAGCTCGGTACAGAGAGACCGGCAAAATCGCTTATAGCTTACGGGTGCAGTGCGCCTGTGCTTTTGTGTGTCTTGCCGGATACCGGCAGGGCATTTATTTTTTGGCGAAAGGGGATACATCCATGAGGCAGAAGGCTCAGATAATGGACGAGGCCGCGCTCGGCAGAGCGCTGATGCGCATATCCCATGAGATCACCGAGAAGAACCGAGGGGTAGATAACGTCGTCCTCGTCGGGATACGCCGCCGGGGCGAACCGATCGCCTGCCGCATACGCGACAACATCAAGAAGATTGAGGGCGTTGAGCCGCCCTGCGGGAGCATCGACATAGGCTTCTACCGGGACGATCTCTCGACGCTTGCCGAGAGCCCGGTCATCCGCAAGGCGGAGCTGCCCTTCGACGTGAACGACAGGGACGTTGTTCTCTGCGATGATGTACTTTACACCGGGCGCACGGCCAGAGCCGCCATTGAAGCGGTGTTCAGCTGCGGCCGCCCGCGCACGATACAGTTCGCGGTGCTGGTCGACAGGGGACACAGAGAGCTGCCCATCCGCGCCGACTACGTCGGCAAGAACATCCCCACCTCGCACAGCGAGCTTATCGAGGTGCGCCTGCCGGAGTTCGACGGCGAGACGGGCGTGTACCTCATGGCGATAGGCGACAACTAATTTAATAAGGTAACACGCGGCTATGCCGCTGGTTATAAATTCAATTAAAAAATCTAC
>CAMEHJ010000173.1 GCA_945917385.1 uncultured bacterium | reverse complement strand
TGCCGATGTCCCCGCTTTCGCCTAACGAAAGCAGGGACTTCTTTGACAAGCTGAACGGAGCGGTTCATTTGTGAACCGCTCCGGTTTAATACATACCGCTCATTTATGTTTTCTCGCGTAGGCGAACATCCACGCCACAATCAGGATGAGCGCGACGATGACCGCAAGCCCAAGAATGGCGTTGAACGCGCCGGAGACAAGGGAAACCGCGCCGCCGATAAGCTTCACGGCGAGAACAACGACGATGAGAACAAGGACTGCCGCGACGATGATCACGGAAAGTTTTTTCATACAGCACCTCTATAATATAAATTTATATCTCTGGACCGAGACGGGAAAGAACCTCAAGAAAGTATTCGGGGAGCGGCGATTCAAGCGTTACATCCTCGCCGGTACGCGGATGGACAAAGCGAAGCATTCTCGCGTGCAGGCACTGCCCCGAAAGCCCCTTTTCGGGCGAGGGCGCGCCGTAAAGACCGTCGCCGAGCAGGGGGTGGCCGATGTACGCCATGTGTACGCGAATCTGGTGGGTACGTCCTGTCTTAAGGCGGCAGCGGATGTGCGAGAAGCCGGAATATGTATGCAGAAGCTCCCAGTGCGTGACGGCGTTTTTGGAGTTTTTGTCCGTCACCGCCATGCGTTTGCGGTCTATGGGGTGGCGGCCGATGGGCTTATCCACGGTGCCGGACGGCTCTTTGAATCTGCCGTGAACAACGGCCTCATACACGCGGTAAAGGCTGTGGTCGGCAAGCTGCAATGACAGCGCCTGATGCGAAAAATCGTTTTTGGCAACGATCAGAAGCCCCGAGGTGTCCTTGTCGATGCGGTGGACGATGCCGGGGCGGCGCTCCCCGCCGATGCCGGAGAGACTGTCCCCGCAGTGCCACAGCAGGGCGTTGACAAGCGTGCCGTCCGCGTGACCCGGCGCGGGGTGGACGACCATGCCGCGCGGCTTGTTGACAACAATCAGGTCATCATCCTCGTAGACGATGTCAAGCGGGATATCCTGCGGCACAAGCTCCACGCACTCAAGGGAAGGCAGCTCGACGGAGATAATGTCCCCTGCGCAGCAGCGGTAGTTCTTTTTGACAGGTACGTTCCCGACGGTGACGCGTCCCGCCTCAATGAGCTTTTGCAGGCGGCTTCGCGTGAGGTCGGGAAGAGAGCGCGCGAGGAGAGCGTCGATGCGCTCGCCGCTCTCCTCTGCAATTATTGTTGTGAAAGTTAATTCTTCGTCCATTACTTAAACTCGTTGAGAATGTCGTCGAGATCGAAGTCAACGGAGGCGACGGGGTTTTCAACCTTGGCGGGCGCCTTCGCGCGTTCCGGTGCGGGAGCCTTGACCTCCGGCTGAACGGGAGCCTTGACTTCCGGCTGAGCCTTGGGCTGCGCGGCGGCCTTTGCCTGCGCGGCGGGTGCGCGGTTATAGCTCGGCGGGTTTGCGCCCATCGCCCTTGCGGCGGGGCTGCTGCCGCGCTGAGAATCGACGCGGGCGTTTGCGCGCTCCCACTCGGCAAAGGGGTTGTCGTTGTCGGCGGGGGCGGCGGGCTGTGCCTGTGCAGGTGCGGAATTGCGCTCGCGAGCGGCGCGCTCGGCCTTGTACTGCTCGTACTCCTTGGAATAGTTGGGCTTTCTCGTCTTGCGTCCCGGCTCATTAAGCGCGCCGGGCTTCACATGACCGGAGGTCTGAACCTCAGGCTCGGCATTGCGGGGCTTTCTTGCCCTGCGCGCGGGAAGCACCTCATCCTCGTCCTCGTCCACGATGTCGTCCTCCATGTCGCGCTCCCTGCGGGAGAAGAGCTTGCGGCGCTTCGGCTTTTCCTCGTAGTCGTCGTCCTCTTCCTCGTCGTCGTAGTCATCCTCGTCGTCATCGTCCTGTCGCTCGAAAATCATGGCGATGGCGAAGATGATGGCAAAGACAGTGATAAAGATGTCCGCGACGTTAAAGACGGCGAAGTTGAAAATCTCGACCTTGAACATATCGACGACATAGCCGTAGATAACGCGGTCGATGCAGTTGGCGAGGCCGCCTGCGGTGATCAGCACGAGGCACCAGCGGGACACGCGCCCGGAGATGAAATTCGTTGCCAGTGCGACGATGACGAGCAGGGCGAACACCGCGGTGAGCACGATGAAATAGATCCTCGCGCCGCCGCCGCTGAGAAAGCTGAAGGCCGCACCGTCGTTATGGACATTAACGAGGCTGATCAGACCGGGGATGAACTTGACGATATCAGAACCGAAAAGGGTGTTGGTGACCCAGAACTTAACGGCCTGGTCAAGTATGATGACCAAAAGACCAACTATACAATATAACATACGTTTCTCCTATCTGCCGGGAAAACCCGGCGACACGGCGGCGCTGCGGGAGAAGAGGCCGCCTGAAATTTTTGTTCCGCCCCGGCTTTTGCACTCGGGCAGAATAATATTATACCAGACTTCCGTTAAGCGGACAAGGTCTGCTTTTTCGAAAACGGTATCAGAGCTTCGCGACGACGGACGCGCAGCGCGGGCAGAGGCCGGTTTCGGCATCCGCGTTCACGGAGTGCATCCAGCAGCGCGGGCACTTGACGCCGGGAGCCTCGCTGACGGACACGGTGAGACCGATTACCTTTGCGCCGGCTCCGGTGACGGCGTCGGCGGGGGCGTCCTCACCAATAAGGCACTCGGACACGATGAACAGCTCCGCAAGGTTCATGGACTCGACGGCTTTGACTGCGGCCTTCGCGTCCTCTCCCTCGGCGCGCAGGGTGACGGCGGCCTCAAGGGGCTTACCGATACGCTTTGCGGCGCGGGCGGTTTCGAGAACGGCGTTCACGTCGGTGCGAACGGCGATGAGGGTGTCCCACTTTGCAAGCTCGTCCGCGGACAGGGCGTACTCGGTGAAGGGCTTGTTCATGGTGTTGAGCACGACGTTTCTCACGTCGTCGCCGTCCTTATGGGGCATTGCCAGCCATATCTCGTCGCAGGTGAAGGCGAGAATGGGGGCGAACATCTTGGTCATGCTGTCGAGGATGAGGTAGAGCGCGGTCTGGGCGCTGCGGCGCTTGAGACCGTCCTTCTCCTCACAGTAGAGCCTGTCCTTGATGATGTCAAGGTAGAAGCTGGAAAGCTCGACAACGCAGAAGTCGTTGATGGCGTGGGAGACGACGTGGAACTCGTAGTTGTTGTAGGCCTCCGCGACGGTCTCGATAAGCTCGTTGAGCTTGGTGATCGCCCAGCGGTCAAGCTCCTCCATCTCATCGGGGGAGACGAGCTTGTTCGCGTCAAAGCCGTCGAGGTTGCCGAGGCAGTAGCGCGCGGTGTTGCGGAACTTGAGGTAGTTCTGGCTGAGCTGCTTGAAGATCTCCTTGGAGCAGCGCACGTCCACATGGTAGTCGGCGGAGCCGGCCCAGAGGCGGATCATATCCGCACCGAACTCTTTCACGATGTCTGCCGGGTCAACGCCGTTGCCCAGGGATTTGTGCATGGCCTTGCCTTCGCCGTCCACGGTCCAGCCGTGGGTAAGGCATTCTTTATAGGGAGCGCCCTTGCCCAGCGCGCCGACGGCCACCAGCAGAGAGGACTGGAACCAGCCGCGGTACTGGTCCCCGCCTTCCATGTACATGTCGGCAGGCCAGAAGCCCTGATCCCGCTGCATGGCGG
>CAMEHJ010000172.1 GCA_945917385.1 uncultured bacterium | reverse complement strand
ATCGCAAGGCCGAGCAGATACTTTGGCAGAAGTATGCGCATAATGGTGCCAAGCTGGGTTCTGTCGCCGCTGAGTTCAAAGCCTACGCCGACGAGCAGCATTGAAAGAAACGCATTTCCGCCGCTGATGATGCCTGCAAACTCAAGCACCGGCTTCGGCAGCTTGAGATGCAGCAATGATAAAATCAGCATGAACATAAGCGTGATAAACGGAACAGAGTGGAAAAGCGAACGGAGAATGGGTCTGAACGAAAACTTTCTCCCGCTTTCCTTGACCATACAGGCTATACCGTAGGATACGCCGAGACCGATGGAGCTGCTGCCGACGTCAAAAATACTTACCGCCATTACTGCCACGGGGCCTAAAAAACTCTGCGCAAAGGGCAGGACGAAGTTTCCTATGTTAAAGCCGGACATGTTGATGATCGCAAACGCCTGCGCTTCCTTACCGTATCCGCGGTTGAGCAGATATGCCAGTGCGATCATTATGAGTGCAAAGCTGAGGCTGATCAGCGAGAGCAGGAACATCGAATATTGAAGCTCCTGTCCCGAAAAGCTGACCACCAGCGCCGCAGGCAGCGTGATGCGGATAACGATTTTGCTGATAACACCAAAATCCTCTTTTTTGAAAAAGCCGATTCTCCTCAGAAGACAGCCTAAAAAAACAATAGCAATAAAACTGCCGGCCCGTACTATAATATCTGACATACTATTCCTCTTTTTCCGAAATTACGGCACTCATTGTAGCCACAGCCGGGTGTAATGTCAAGCGGAAAATAGTACAACTTTTTGATGTAAAAAGCGTAACCGCCGCGGTTTCTGCGGCGGTTAGTTTCACCTGTGCGAAAGTCTGCCGCGCGCCTCCTTCAGCGACGCGCAGAGCGCGAGAATGTCCTCCTCGGTCGTCATGCGGGAAAGGCCTATGCGTATTGCCCCGTCGATGACCCTCGGCTCAAGCCCCATTGCTTCGAGCACATGACTCCTGCCACCCTTTTTGCAGGCGGAGCTTTTGGAGACATATATACCCTGCGCCTCCATGTAATTCATCAGAACCTCGCTGCGCCAGCCGGGCAGAGAGACGCTGAGTATATGCGGCGCGCCGCCGCCGATGAAGCGTATCTCCGGGATCTCCTCCGACAGCGTCTTTACGGCAAGCGAGCGCAATCTTTCCATACGAGCGATATTCTCGCTCATGTGCGCCTTTGCGACCTCGCACGCCGCGCCGAAGGCCGCGATCTGCGGCATGGCCTCGGTGCCCGCGCGGCGTCCCGCCTCCTGTCCGCCGCCGAGGATGTACGGGCGGAGCTTTACGCCGGATTTGATATACAGTGCGCCGATGCCCTTGGGCGCGTGAATCTTGTGCCCGCTCACGCTTATCATGTCCGCGCCCAGCGTCTTTGCCGAGAACGGCACCTTCATAAACGCCTGCACGGCGTCCGTATGCAGGAGGATCTGCGGATTTATACGCTTTATCGCCTTTGAAATTGCCGAAATATCCGTAACCGCGCCGGTTTCGTTATTGACCATCATCAAAGAAACGAGTATAGTATCATCTTGGAGTGCGTCAATGACCTGCTGTACTCCGATCGCGCCGGTGCTGTCCGGCGTGAGACGGGTGACGGTGAAGCCCCGGCGCTCAAGCTCGTCGAGAGATTTTCTCACGGCGTCATGCTCAACGACCGAGCTGATGATGTGTCTACCCTTTCGGGACATGGATTCCGCGCCGTTTATTATCGCCCAGTTGTCGCTCTCCGAGCCGCAGGACGTGAAAACAAGCTCCTCCGGCTGACAGCCAAGCGCGGATGCGACCTGCTTTCTCGCCGTGTCCAGAAGCTTTTTCGCCTCCCTGCCCTTGGTGTGGGTGGAGCTGGGGTTGCCGTATATTTCCGTCATCGCATCCAGCGCCGCCTGCGCCGCCTCATGGCAGACCTTTGTGGTGGCCGAATTATCCAGATAATGCTCTGTCATTTTTATCATCATTCCTTATTCGTATGGGAGTTTTTCAATGAAGTATATTATATCCACTCTTGGCTGTAAGGTCAACCAGTATGAGACGCAGGCGATGGAAACAATTTTGACCTCCCACGGCCATACGCCCTGCGTCCCCGGCGAAATTGCCGACGCCGTCATCGTAAACACCTGCGCCGTCACCGCCGAAAGTGGGCGCAAATCCCGCCAGGCCATCCGCAGACTCCGCGACGAAAACCCCGGCGCGGTGCTCGCCGTCGCGGGCTGCTACTCGCAGATAAGCGCAGACGACGTGGCGGCATTAGGCGCGGACGTCATCTTCGGCGCCGCCGACCGGACAAAGCTCGTCGAGGCGGTTGAAAACGCCGTCGCGAACGGAGAAAAATGCCGCAGCATCGACCGCCCCTTTGACCGGCGCGAGTTTGAGCAGCTCCCCTCCGGCGCGATCTCCGGGCGCACGCGCGCCATGCTCAAGATTCAGGACGGCTGTGTCAACTTCTGCACCTACTGTATCATCCCCTATACCCGCGGCCGCCTGCGCTCCCTGCCGATAGAATCAGCCGTCGCGGAGACGAAGAAGCTTCATGACGAGGGCTACACCGAAATCGTGCTGACGGGTATCGAGGTCGCCTCCTACGGGCTTGATTTGCCCGGAAAGCCCGGACTTGAAAAGGTTATCTGCGCCGTGGCGGAGGCAGCGCCCGATATGCGCATCCGCCTCAGCTCGCTTGAGCCGACGGTTATCACGGAGGACTTCTGCCGGGCGCTTGCAGACACCAGACGCCTCTGCCGGCACTTCCATCTGTCGCTCCAGTCCGGCTGCGACAAAACGCTCAAGGCCATGAACCGCAAGTACGATACCGCGCGGTTTCTCGCGGCTTGTGAGCTTTTAAGAAAATACTTCCCCGGCTGCGCGCTCACCGCCGACCTCATCACGGGCTTTCCCGGCGAGACGGAGGAGGATCACGCGCAGACGCTTGAATTTATCCGCGGGTGTGCGTTTTCCGCAATGCACATCTTCCCCTACTCCCGCCGCCCCGGAACGCCCGCGGACAAAATGCCCGGTCAGCTCGTCAGCGCGGTGAAGTCTGAGCGCGCACACGAGGCGCAGAAGATTGCCGACGAGATGCACCGCGAATTCATGCTCTCAAGCGTGGGGCAGGTGCTGCCCGTTCTGTTCGAGACGGAGGAGGATGGCTTCTGCTTCGGGCACAGCGACACCTATCTCATGGTTAAGGTGCGCGCTTCCTCGCTCAGACGACAGATAAGAGACGTCAGAATAACAGAAGTTGAGGGCGATGTTCTTTACGGCGATTTGATTGACATTTTGCCTCCGATAAACTAAACTGTATCCAATATTATTCAGGAGATGACAACGATGGCACGGGAAAACACATTCAACTTCTCCGCCGGCCCCTCCGTTATGCCGGAGAGCGTGCTCAAAGCGGCGCAGAGAGAGCTTCTTGACTATAAGGGCACAGGTATGTCCGTCATGGAGATGAGCCATCGAAGTCCCGCTTTTCAGGAAATTTTCGACAATGCCAAGTCCGCGCTCAAGCGCCTTATGAACGTGCCGGACACGCATGAGATACTGTTTCTTCAGGGCGGCGCCACCACGCAGTTTGCCGCCATTCCGATGAACCTTATTGAGGGCGGCACCGCCGACTACGCCGTGACCGGAAACT
>CAMEHJ010000171.1 GCA_945917385.1 uncultured bacterium | reverse complement strand
CTTGCGGCCGAGCATTCTGTTTCCGTCAAGCAGAACGGTTTTCACTCCGCGCTCCGCAGAGGTAAGCGCGCACATCATCCCTGCCGCGCCGCCGCCGATAACAACAAGGTCTGCTTCTTTCATACTCATATCTCTCATTTTCCGCCGCCTGTCAGCGCGCTGATTTCATCGTCCGTCAGGTAACGCCACCGGCCGCTTTTAAGCTCTCCGAGGCAGAGCGTCCCTTCCGAAACGCGCCTGAGCTTGGTTACTTTCAGCCCAACTGCTTCGCACATCTTTCTGACCTGGCGGTTTCTTCCCTCGTGAATGGTTATCGCAAGCACTGCCCCTCCGGGGAAAACATCCGCGATATCCACCTCCGCCGGGGCCGTGATATAGCCCTCGATGTCCATCGGCTCTCTCAGCGCTTCCACCGCCTCGCCTATATCGCCGCCCTGAACCCATGTCATATAGGTCTTATTGACCTCGTGCGACGGGTGCATCATGCAGTTTGCGAAGTCCCCGTCGTTGGTCATCAGTAAAAGCCCCTCCGAGTACATATCGAGCCGCCCCACGGGGTAAACTCTCTCCGGTACATCACGCACAAGCTCGCTGACGTTCTTTCTTCCCTTCTCGTCGCTCATCGTCGTAACATAGCCCTTGGGCTTATTGAGCATTATGTACGTTTTTCTCCCGGCGGACGGTAGTTTCCTTCCGTCCACCATGATAATATCCTTTTCCGCGTCCGCTTTGTCGCCAAGCGAAGCCTTCAGCCCGTTAACGGTGACCCGTCCCGCGCTGATACACTCCTCTGCCGCCCTGCGGGACATCAGTCCCGCAGCGGCTATAAGCTTCTGAATTCTCTCAGGCATCGTCTATCCTTCTCCAAGTTGTCCGTCAGATGCCGCCTTTTGTGCAAGCTCTGCACTCTGCGCATATATAAGGCAGCACTCGTCCGCTATTTTACCGTTTATTATAACGCATAATTTCCCTGCTGTCTCCCCCAAATTTACGGGCGCAAAAACAAATTTCGGCAGCTCCGCCGAAATCTCCACATTCTCGCTCTTTTTGACGAATACCTTCAGTTCTTTTTCCGGAACCGCTTCAACAAAGCTTCTGCTGCCCGACACCACCGGCACCTTGAAGCTCAGCCCCTCTGTGACATTTTTCATCTCGAAATTGGAAAACGCCCAGTCATAGAGTCTCATCTGGTCGTTCCAGTCGTCACCGTCCGAGAGCGTCACGCATATAAACCGTGTGCCGTCCCTCTCCGCGCAGGTGACGAGACAGCGCCCCGCCGCCATCGTGTAGCCGGTTTTCCCGGCGATACAGCCGTTGTATTTCCACAAAAGCCGGTTGTGGTTTACAAGCTCCTGCTCCCCTATCACCGCCGACCTTGTACCGAGAATATCGCGCAGCCACTCATTTTCCATGCACGCGCACATAAGCCTTGCCATATCCCGCGCGGTGGAGTAGTGTCTCTCCCCGTCAAGCCCGTGGGGATTTTCAAAGTGCGTTGCGTCCATTTCCAGTTCCCGCGCCCTCCGGTTCATAAGCGCTGCAAAGCTCTCTGCGCTCCCGGCAACATAACAGGCAAGCGCCTGGGCAGCGTCGTTTCCCGAAACGAGCATCATGCCGAGCATAAGCTCCTTTACGGTACGCACTTCCCCCGGTTTAAGATACATGGACGAGCCTTCTATATTGCAGTATTCCTTCTTTATCTGCACCGTCTCGTCAGGCTCTGTCCTCTCCGCCGCTATAAGCGCTGTCATAAGCTTTGTCGTACTCGCAATCAGCATACGCGCGTCCGCGTTCTTCTCGTAGACCGCTTCTCCCGCTTCGTTTACCACCACTGCGCTCACAGCGCTTGTCCCCGGCGCGGACGAAGCGAAAGCACCGGCGCCGGCATTTATAAAAATCGCTGCAATGAGCGCCGCCGTAATTACTGTCTTACTCCTAATAATAAGCACCACCCTTATTTTTTTACGGGCAGTGCTTATTATTATCAAAAGGATTTGATATTATTATTTATTTTTCTGTTTGTCGATGAATGCATCAACTCTGTCCATAACCTGCGGCACAAGGTCGATAATTCTGTCAACGGTGTTGCTTGCGGGAGGCGTGACGTTTATCATGCGCACAGTGCCGTCCTTGATAACAAGGAAGCCTATGGGGTCGATCTTAACGCCGGTCGCGTTGCCGCCACCGTAGGGTCTTGTGTCTCCCTGCTTTTTGGGAGTAAGCTCAAGT
Source organism: uncultured bacterium (assembly GCA_945917385.1). The sequence goes on along the minus strand of CAMEHJ010000171.1, from coordinate 1,434 downwards.
CCGCCGCCGCCGAAACCGACGCTGACCTTGGAGATGGGAACAAGCGTTATCCCATCGGGAGTGTAGATGGGGTCACCGACCACCGTGTCCACCTTGAGAATATTCTTTACACTGTCCATCGTGTTCTGCATAAGTGCGCCGATCGGGTTATTATCCATTGTTGTCATTCCTTTCGTTGTCCTGAGTATTTTTATCGGTATTTATATTATTACTCTCAATATTTATACCCTGTTCTTCACTGTTTTGTACAGGGTTCTGCGACTCTTTCGCGGCCTGTCTGCGCTCTTTTCTCAGTCTCAGCTTGTTGCGGATGAGAATTTTCAGCGCGCCAAAGGCAACCGCAAGTCCCGCTCTTGCCGCCTGTCCGATACGGATAACGATGCACAGCGCGAAATCTATGTTCATCTTATCCGCCGTAAAGTCCACATCCGTCCAGACATCGGCGTCCTTCACGATAAACCGCGTTTTGCACAGCGGGGCGAGGCTCGACAGCGCCGCATTGACGTAGTTGTATGTCATCGCGGTGTTGTACGGGTCGTTTCCGCCGGATACAAAGTGCAGCAAAAACCTGTCCACAGTTATTTTCCCGAACTTACCAAGGCCTTTCAATGCAGCATTGACAAGCGCAAGCAGCTCATCACGGTTGAAGTTCAGGTTCAGCTTTTTGGCAGGCTTCGCCTCATCCTGCGGTTTTGGCGGCTTTTTCTTTTTTTCTTTTTTAGGCTTTTTATGCTTCTGTGCCATCTCGTCAACTGGCTGTTTCGGAATAAGCTGAAGCAGGATTCCGCAGACCTTTGCGGAAACCTTGAGTTCGCCGTCAATATAGCTTATGTCCGCGCCGACCGGCACAAGCATTATCGCCGCGATTATCGCAACAATAACGCCCAGAATAATCAGTCCGACCAATTACATCACTCCTTAGCTGATCCTTCTGTAACTTCGCTCAGTGTCATCTGGTCAATATTGGGTTTATTCTGCAATTCATCTATCTTTTCCTGAAGCTTTTCCATACCGTCGCTGTCGGTCATATCGGGAAGCTCCGGCAGTTCGTCAAGAGAGCTTATGCCCATGGTGCGCAGGAAAACGTCCGTCGTTCTGAAAAGCACGGGTCTGCCCGGAACCTCAAGCCTGCCGCACTCCTCGATAAGTCCGCGCTCATTGAGCACTCCGACGGTGTATGAGCTGTCTACGCCCCTGACCTGCTCGATATAGGCGCGGGTAACGGGCTGGAAATAGGCAACCACGGCAAGCGTCTCCAGCGCGGGCTGGGACAGTACGGGCGGTTTTCTCTGCTCAAGCGTCTTGGAAATGAAGCTCGCGTACTCCGGCGCAGAGCACATCTGCACCTTATCCTCAAGGCGCAGTATGCGCATACCGCGCTGCTGCTGGGCATAGCTCTCCTGCAGCATTTTAACGCTTGTCTCCACATCCTGC
>CAMEHJ010000170.1 GCA_945917385.1 uncultured bacterium | reverse complement strand
CATTCAATAAAAATGTTGTACAATGTACTGTTTTATTTGTTCCTACTCCCGATTCTGAGAATCCCCCGCACAGGGTAAAATATGTACATCACACATGAAAAAAGGGGTGTTGTACGTGCCTCGCATCAAGGCCACACCGGAGAGCATAGGCATCGGCAGCAGGATTCGCAAGGAGAGGGAGCTTCGTTCGCTGACGCGGGAGAAGCTGGCTGAGCATTTGGACCTCACGCCCGGCTACATTGCCGACCTTGAGCGCGGCGAGGCGAGACTGTCCGTTGCGGGGCTTGTAAAGCTGTGCGAGACATTTTCCTGCTCGTCCGACTACATCCTATTTGGCAGAACCGATTCGCTGACCATGGCCGCGCGCATCGACTCGCTGCCGCAGGAGCTTCGCGGGTATATAGAGGATATGATCGCGATACAGCTCAACATTATTGATAATGTGCGCAGGTGACATTTTCCGACGGCTGTGCTATAATAATCAAAAACGCGCTGCGGCGGATACGGAGGAAGTCAGATGAAAAGGCTTGACCTGCGCGAACTGATAAAAAGGTTTATGAATAAAGAGATGCTGCGTGCGCCATCCGTTAAGGACAACGCGCAGACGGCGCTCATCGGGCTTGCGATACTCGTGTCCGGGCTGTTTTTCAGGGCGGACGCGCTCGGCAGCTTCCGCGAGATCGAGGCGGAGGTTACGAAAATCGAATATGTATCCGAGGACAGGCTGACCGAGACGAGCGATGCGAGAGTTTATGTAAGCTACACCGTGGACGGAAAGGAATACAGGGATATCCGCTGCAATAAGCACGGAAGCGATGTCCGCGTAGGGGATCTCGTCAAAATCGAGTATAACACCGCTGATGCGTCGAAAATACGCACATTCTCTGATATGCTGCTGCCATACGCATTTTTTTTGGGAGGCGGCGTCGTTTTTGCCGTCGGACTGTGGCTTACCTCGCTTGACCTCATGGCGCTGGACCCGGAGGATTTTGAAAAGAGCGATGAAAAAATAGACTGACGAACAGGCTTTTTTGACAATAAAAACAGGCTGCACGGGAAAAGCAGTTTTGCTTTAACCGTACAGCCTGTTTTCTGTTTTGCTTGTGTTCAAAAGTCAAGCCCTATGCGCGATGCGATGTCGAAGAGCGCCGTGCGGAAGCTTCCGAGTCCGGCTGAGTTTTTCTCCGCGTTCTCCGCAATCTGCTTCCACAGCCGTGAGGCGGTTTCCGCCGCTTCAAAAGGCTCGCTTACGCTGAGCATTGCCCCGCACAGACACGAGAGCATACATCCCGCGCCGGTGACCTGCTTCATAAGCGCGGAGCCGCCCGTGACGGACACATCGTGCAGGGCGTCCGCGACTATGTCCTCCGTCCCGGTCAGAAGCACAACGCAGCCGTATTTTTCAGCGAGTGCGCGCGCTATGCTGCGCGCCGCGCCGCCGCCGTCCTCACTGTCAACGCCGTGGCCGTGCATATCGCCGCCGAGCAGAGCCATGGCCTCATTGAGATTTGCGCGGATTATCGAGGGCTTAACCTCAGCGAGCAGAGAAGAGATGTTTTCAAGTCTCCAGCGGCTTGCCCCAACGCCGACGGGGTCGAGCACGACGGGAACCTTGCAGGCGTTTGCCCTCAGCCCCGCGATGCGGCAGGCGTCAAACTTGTCTCTGTCCGGCGTACCGGTGTTCAAAACAAGCGCATCCGCACGCGCGGTTATCTCGTCCATCTCGTCAGCCGCCTGCGCCATGATGGGGCTTGCGCCTACACTGAGCAGGAGGTTTGCGCAGTCGTTTGCGGTGACCGTATTGGAGATACAGTGTATAAGCGGCTTTTTCCACCGCAAATCAGAGACAAGCCTGAAAGTTTTCATATCAGATTTTATACTCCGAGATTAGTCTGCATTTTTCCCAGCGCGCCGTTTTTCTCAAGCGCGAACACGAGGATACCCGCGAGCACCGCGCCGACGACGGTGGAGATAAGGAAAGGCACGACATAGGCGTAAAACGCGATATCGCTTGCGGACTTACCCATAAAGAGGACAGCAACAGGGTAGGCGCAAAGGCCGCCGAGTATGCCGGTGCCGAAGATCTCGGCCGCGACCGTGGGGAGCAGCTTTTTCGTAAACTTGTACATCAGTCCGCAGCAGAGCGCGCCGAACATACTGCCGGGGAAGGCCATAAGGCTTCCGAGCCCGAGCAGATTCCGAAGCAAACTTGCAACGAATGCGGACAGCACCCCGTACCAGGGGCCGAGCAGAACCGCGCACAGCACGTTCACCATGTGCTGAACGGGCGCGCACTTACTGCCGAGAACGGGGAAAGAGAACATACTGCCGACGACTGAGACGGCGCAGAAGACGGCGGCAATGGCGAGCTTTTTGGTGTTGGTTTTCATCCTGATTTACTCCTTTAATAGAAATGTGTGCAGACGGCGTCGGAAAACAAAGCGGCAGCGATCTGCAAAAGGTACAGAGAGACGCTCTCTGCCGGTCGAGACTTACTGGTCTCCTCTCACGCCGGAACACGGCTTCCCATCGCTGCAAATACGGTTCAGGGCGCTCCCCCTCAACCGTGCTCCGATACGGCGGAGCGCCGTGTTTTTCCCGTCTGCATCTCCTTTCTTTTTTTTAAAAGAAAAATCAGGACCGTATGGACAGCCCCGAAAAGGTAAAGCGGCAAAAAGACCGCGATATGCTTCCTACGGTGGCATTATCCACTTCAGGTATAAGGGTCAAGGCGCTGCCTTTTCTCAGCCTGTCGGCTCCCCTGATTTGTGTTATTTTACGCATTGAATTATACATCAAAAAAAATTATTGTCAATCATTGCAATTATCTAAAATTGGTGTATAGTAGTGATGTAAAAATAGATATTGGGGAGCTCACAGGGCAGTGGGCTGAGAGGGGACTGAGGCCGTCCCGACCCGGATACCTGATTTGGATAATGCCAACGTAGGGACTTATGTTACGCTGCAAATGCAATCTTCAGGTTCATTTGCGGCTTTTATTTTTGGAGGTAAGCATGAAAATATCTGCCGATAAGCTGCGTCTTTACGCCGTCACGGACAGCGCGTGGCTTAACGGCCGCAGCCTTGCCGAGGTCGTGAGAGAGGCTATCGAGGGCGGGGCGACGGTCGTACAGTACCGCGAAAAGAATAAGGGCTATGACGATATGCTGCTCGAGGCGCGCGAGGTCTGTGCCGTCTGCCGCGAGTACGGCGTGCCGTTCATTATGAACGACTCTGTCGAGATCGCCATGGCGGTCGATGCCGACGGCGTGCATCTGGGGCTTGACGACGGCGACCTCAAGGCCGCGCGAGAGCTTCTGGGCGAGGGGAAGATAATCGGCGCGTCCACCCACAATGTGCAGGAGGCGCTTTCCGCGCAGGCGCAGGGCGCGGACTATCTCGGCTGCGGCGCGGTTTTCGGCTCCACGACAAAAACGGACATCAGCTCCATTACCCCGGAAATACTTGCACAGGTAACTTCGGCGGTTCAGATACCTGTCGTCGCCATCGGCGGGATAAACCGCGATAATATATCCGTGCTGAACGGCTGCTCTCTTGCGGGCGCGGCGGTCGTCAGCGCGATATTCGCGCAAAAGGACATCCGCGCAGCGGCGAAGGAGATGCGCGCTCTCGCGGAGAAATTATAATACGGGACTTACGGCTCTGCCGTTTGTCGGCGGTGAATCGGGGGCA
>CAMEHJ010000169.1 GCA_945917385.1 uncultured bacterium | reverse complement strand
TAAGAGCGCGAATACCGCCGCCCGAGAGATATTCAAGCTCACTCACATGACGGGGGGCGCAGTTGTTTTCCTCCATAAGCTTGGCAAAGCAGCTTGAAATACATGAGCCGGAGGCGCAGACCAGCGTTCCCGCGTAAGAGATCACCTTTTCGGCGGATTCGTCGGAGAAAATTTTGGCCTCCTTGATGGATACTGCGCTTTCCGGGAAGAGGTCGCGGTCGGTGATAATGACGCTGCGGCAGGTACCAATGTCGCACAGACCGGACCAGCCCGCAATGGCGGCGCCGCTTTTGAAGATGCGGTTTGTGCCGAGCAGGAAGGGCAGGGCAAACGCTAAAAGCGCCGTACACGGAACGGCGGGTCCCAGAACCGCGGACAATATATAAATGAAGTCGGCAGCGTTTTTGTGTACGACCGCGATAACCGTCGAGAGCAGCAGGGAGAGAAGCAGAATGAATATGCTGAGCTTTCCGAAAAGCATCTCGTCAGGCGGCATCTCCTCCGCGCGGCGGACAAAGCCCTTTGCGGAGCGGAGCGACTTGAGCAGCGTGAGCTGTTTATCCTTGAATTTTATCTCACCCGTGACTGCATAGGAGTGTTTCCCGATGGCGGGGACGCGTGTTGCCTTGCGCAGTGCGCGGGTACTGTACGCCGATGAGAGCGCGACGCCGTAAAGACTCAGCGCGGAGAGGGCGCAAAGCGGCATATGGGGCGCGGCGGAATCAGTCGCCGCAATGAGAGCGGCGTCGAGCGCCGTGACAAGGCAGGAGAGCGCGGCGAGAGAATCCGCGCCGAACTTCAGCCTGAAAATCTTCGTTATCGCATTGGTAAACACGTCGAGCGACGAAAGCATTATCGTCAGCTCCAGCGCGAGCGCGGCGGCGGCCGCGACTTTGTAATCGTTCAGCATACCCGGCACGGGCAGACCCGCGGACAGATAGCACAGCAGTATCAGCATGAGGCCGGAAACGCGCAGTCTCAGACGCTGGAAGGGGATGAACGAGCCGTAGTATTTATACGCGGCGGCGGGTGAGACCTCCGCGCCGAGATCCTCGTCGGTATCGACCATTGTGCCGTTGGTGGGGCTGCGGTTCGTGCCGCGCAGACGCAGAAATACCGAGGCGATTATGGAGCTTAAATATGCGCGGAAGGTGGGCGGGAACGCGTCCTCGTCGATGTTGAAGTGGATGTCCTGCGGAATGTCCGCGTCGGCATACTCGGCAGGCTCGATCTCGTCGTCGTCGAAATCCTCCGCGACGCTCTCCTCCGACTGCTTCTGCCGGCGAAGCATCTCCTCACGCGCAAGCTGCTTCTGTCTGCGTTTGCCGACCTTGCGCGTGCCGATGACGGACTCGTCAACGACCTGCTCCTCCTCGCCCTCAATCCAGTGGGAAATCGGCGCGGACTTCTGCTCGACCTGAGAATAGGCTTCGTCCGCCTCCATGTCCACATCGCGGCTGCCGAAGCGGATACCGGTATTCCTGCGGCGTCCGCCGAGATTGAAGCGGCTGTCTATCTCAGGCTCCGCCTTGTTATACTCAGGCTCTATTATCTTGTTTTCGTCGGAATAATCCTCGGTGTAGAAATCCTCGGTGCGGCTCTCGGACTCCGGCATATCGCCGTTTTCATCGGAAAAGTCCTCCGCAATTTCGGAAGCGTCCTTGAAATCAGACTCCGGCTCACGGCTACGGCTTTCGGCAAAGACGCTGTCAAAATCATAGCTTTCCTCCGGCGTATCCTCGGCGGGAGCGGGCGGCGCAGGCTCGTCCCCGGCGTCCTCTTCCGGGAGCAAGAAGGTCTCCTCATCAAGCTCCTCCTGAAGCTCTTTGAGAGAGCGGCGCTCCTTTTTACGGCGGGAGCGGCCGAACATGCCCTGAATACCGGCGATGTAGCGGCGCGCCTCGTCCGAGGCGGAGCTTCTTGCGCTTTTCTTCTTGTCGGGAAGTTCAGATACCTCCTCGTCCGCAAAGTCCGCCGTCTCCTCAACTTCGGGAGTGACAGGCGCGGAGACGTGCTTATTTCCGGGGACGTAGACGGAAACGTCATCGTCCTCGACGTCATCAATGAGTTCAAGCTCATCCGGCACATAAAGCTCCGTATCAACGCCGGAGGTGAAGCTATCGGAGTACGAAAAATCGCTGCTCTGATAGTCCTCGGACTCAAGCTCCGGCAGCGTATCGTCTGCGGGCAGCCCGGCGTCGGAGACGAGATAGCTGTACAGCGCGTCCGCGTCCGATTCTTTTGCGGAAGCCCTGAACTCTCCGAGAATATCGTCGAGGGAGATATCCTGCTCTGATTCAGTTGTAAAGTCAAATTCTTTCATCCAAGCTGTACCCTGAGCGTTCTATAAATCGGTTGAACTGCCAATGCGGCAGTATTACTTGCTTCTCTGTCTGAGAATCTCGTACATGGTGATTGCGGCGGCGGCGGAGGCGTTGAGCGAGCTGACCTGCCCTTTCATCGGCAGACTCACGACAAAGTCGCAGTTTTCCTTGACAAGCCTGCCCATGCCGTCTCCCTCCGAGCCGATGACGAGCGCGACGGCGCCGGTAAAGTCGGTGTGCCAGAGGTCGCTCTGCCCGTCGGCAGCGGTGCCGTAGACCCACAGCCCCGCGTCCTTCAGCTCCTTGACGGCGGCGGTGATGTTCGCAACGCGGGCGATGAGCATATGCTCGGCAGCGCCGGCGGAGGACTTGTCAACGATGGCGGTAAGCCCCGCGCTGCGGCGCTTGGGAATGATGACGCCGTGTGCGCCCGCACATTCGGCGGAGCGGATGATGGCGCCCAGATTGTGAGGGTCGCTTATCTCGTCGCAGACGATGACAAAGGGCGGTTCCGAGCGCTCCTCCGCAAGAGCGAGAATATCGGAAATCTCGCAGTATTCGCGCACGGCGGCAAGCGCAACGACGCCCTGATGCGCGTGCGTTTTGCTCATGAAGTCGAGCTTGCGTCTGTCGGCCTCGACAACGACGATGCCCTTTTCCCGCGCCTTTGAGGCGATGTGCCCCAGCGTCTTGTCAACGTCGCCCTTGGCGATGAAAATTTTGTCTATGGCTCTTCCGGCACGAAGCGCCTCAATAACGGCATTCCTGCCCTCAATGATATCGTTCTTGATTTCGTTGTCTGTCTCTGCCATATATTACCGCGCACAGGGCGCACTTCACCTCAGTCATAATTTGTTAGTTTACATATTACCATATCAGTTTACATATTACCAGTATTTTTTTAATTTTTGAAAGGATAAGTTTTCGAATTTACAAAATTTTATTTACTTTATTTTTCCGCAAGGGTATATTTATAATACCGACAGACGGACTGCTGCCCGGAGAAACGCATGGAGGATCGAAATGAGACATCCAAAGAGCATGATTGATAATTTTTGCCGCCGCCATCCCGATTTTGGCGTAACAAATCTGATGAAGTATATAACGATAGCGAACGCGGCGTTCTGGGTTCTCGGCGCGGTGAACCCGGTGCTGCTGTCATACCTTGCGTTTAACCCCGCTCTCATCCTGCGCGGGCAGGTATGGCGCATAGTATCCTTTATCTTCTACCCGCCGAATACGAGCCTCATCGCCTTTGTCGCTTTCTATTTTTATTATTGGATAGGCAGCACGCTTGAGCAGTATTGGGGCACGGCGCAGTTTAACTGCTACTTTTTCTCCGGCGTTATTCTGACCGTGCTGTACGGTTTTA
>CAMEHJ010000168.1 GCA_945917385.1 uncultured bacterium | reverse complement strand
GCGCCGGACGCGCTTGACAATACGCTCAAGTCCGTCTCGCGCATTGCCGAGGGCAACGGCTTTGACGGCTGGATAATGTTCAACGTCTATGCCCAGCGCGCAACGCGGCCCGACGACATGGATGACACGCTGAACGAAGGACTGCACCGCGAGAATATGGCGGCGTTCAGGTACATACTCTCAAATGCGGCAAAGAATTCAAGCCCCGCCGTGTGGGCGGCGTGGGGCACAATAATAGAAAAGCGCGAGTATCTGCCAAGCTGCGTCCGGGACATGGTCAATATCGGCAGAGAGTACGGCGCGCGCTGGCTGTCGGCGGGGAAATGCTCCAAGCGCGGACATCCGCACCACCCGCTGTACCTGCGCAAGGACGAAAAAACCGTGGATTTTGACATCGAAAAATATCTGGAGGGATTAGTGTGATAAATCACACTATCAATTTTGCGGCGCTGCCGCAGGGAGGATTATGATGATAGCAGCGGTATGTCAGCTCCGAACGGAGACGGAGCAGGCTCTGACGATGGAGAAGGCCGCGCGCATGGTGCGCGAGGCGGCGCAGAGCGGCGCGGATATCGTCGTGCTGCCGGAGATGTTCAACTGCCCGTATTCAAAGGAGTATTTCAAAAAGTTCGCCGCCCTCGGCCATGAGGAAGCGGTGAAGGAGATGTCCGCGTGGGCGCGCGATAACGGCATTATTCTTGTCGGCGGGTCTGTTCCGGAGACGGACGGCGGAAAAATATACAACACCTGCTTTGTCTTTGACCGCAGCGGAAAACAGATAGCGAAGCACCGCAAGGCGCATCTTTTCGACGTGAATTTCCCCGGCATGAGGTTCAAAGAGTCCGCGACTTTTGAGCGCGGGAACGAGGTCACCGTGTTCGACACGGAATACGGCAGGATGGGCGTCGCAGTATGCTTTGACATCCGGTTTCCGGAGCTGTTTCGGGCGATGGCGGTGCGCGGCGCTAAGGTGATATTCCTGCCCGCGCAGTTCAACATGGTCACCGGCCCCGCGCACTGGGAGCTTTCGATCAGGGCGCGCGCCGTGGATAACGAGGTATTTGTCGTCGCCGCGTCCGCCGCGAGATACGAGGGCTTCAGCTATGAGTGCTGGGGGCACTCGACGGTTGCCGACCCCTACGGCGCGGTTATTGCCGCCTGCGACGAGACCGAGCAGATCATGTACTGCCAAATCGACCTCGACCGGGTGGACACCGTGCGCGCCCAGCTCCCGACCTTCAACTGCCTGAGACGCGATTTGTATAATGTAGCGGAGTGAGCCATGAGCATCAGAGCGGATATAGAGAAATACGTCCCCTGCAACGAGCAGGAGGCGAGGGACAAGGCACTTATACTTGATTTTATCGGCAAAAACGAGGACGCCTTCCTGCGCACGAATCTCATCGCGCACATGACGGCCTCCGCGTGGATAGTGAACGATAAGCGGGATAAAACCCTGATGGTGTACCATAAAATCTACGATTCATGGTCGTGGACGGGCGGACACGCGGACGGGGACGAGGATCTGCTGAGTGTCGCTTTGCGCGAAGCGAGGGAGGAGACGGGACTTGAAAACGTCAGAGCAGTGACGGGCGATATCTACTCCCTTGAGGTGCTGACCGTGGACGGCCACGAAAAGCGCGGCGAATATGTGCCGAGCCATCTGCACCTGAACGTCACCTACCTCCTCACGGCGGACGAGCGGGACGAGCTGAAAATCTGCGAGGCGGAGAACTCCGGCGTGCGCTGGTTTACGCTGGAGGAGGCGCTGAAGGCGTCAAGCGAGCCGTGGTTTGTAAAGCGCATATACAGTAAGCTGAACGGAAAGCTGCGTGAGAACAGATGAAGGGCAGAAGCATTGATATCACCGGGGGCAGACTCGGACGGGATATCTTCCTGTTCAGCATGCCGATCATCGTGTCAAATGTATTGCAGGTGCTGTTCAACGTGGCGGACGTCGCCGTTGCGGGACGCTTTGCCGGGGCGGAGGCGCTCGGCAGTGTCGGCTCGACGACGCTTCTGGTCGCACTGTTTGTGGGCATCCTGCTCGGCATCGGCAGCGGTATCAACGCCATTGTCGCGCGCTGCTGCGGCGCTGGGGACGGACGCTCCGTGAGCGAGAGCGTCCAGGCGTCATTTCTCGTTGCGCTGTTTGTGGGACTGCTGTTTTTGGTGCTCGGCGTCATTTCGGCAGAGCCTGTGCTCACGCTCCTCGGCACAAAGGATGTGCTGATCGAGGGGGCGGTTCTTTATTTCAGGATATACAGCATCGGATTTCCGGCGCTTGCGCTGTATAACTTCGGCAACGGAGTGCTGTCGGCGGCGGGAGAGACGAAAAAGCCGATGCTCTTCCTTATGACGGCGGGGGTAATCAACGTCGGCTTGAACCTGGTGTTTGTCATCGTGTTTGAGTGGGGTGTTGCGGGCGTTGCCGCGGCGAGCGTTATTTCGGAGAATATCTCTGCGGGACTTATACTCAGAGAGCTTATAATAAGCGATGAGGATATAAAGCTTCGCGTGAAGATAAGCGGGATAAATCGGGGCGTTATGAGCAATGTGCTCGCACTCGGCATCCCGGCGGGGATGCAGAACTCCATCTTCGGCTTTACGAATCTGTTCATTCAGGCGGCTGTCAACAGCTTCAGCGCCGTGATGGTCGAGGGAAACTCCGCCGCCTCAAACGCAGACAATATAATTTACGATGTTATGGCTGCGTTCTATGTCGCATGTACAAGCTTTATGGCGCAAAACTACGGCGCATGGAACAAAAAACGTGTCATACAGAGCTTCAGGATAAGCCTGCTGTATTCGTTTCTCGCCGCACTCATTCTCGGCGGCGCACTGGTTATCTTCGGCAGGGAATTTCTCTCCATTTTTACGACCGAGGAGGCGGTCATCGACGCCGGCATGAATAAGATAAGCGTTATGGGTTGGTCGTTCTGTTTGACTGCGCTCATGGACTGCAGCATCGCCGCCTCGCGCGGGCTTGGAAAGACCTTTGTGCCGTTTGTTATCCTTATCATGGGCTCGTGTGTGTTCAGGCTCATCTGGATATACACGGTGTTTGCCGAAATACACACGATACGCTCGCTGTACCTGCTGTACCCCTTCTCATGGATCATAACGGGCGTTGCGGAATACCTGTACTTAAAGCATATTTACAGGAAGATTTTTTCAACATAATGCAAAAACAGACTCCTTTCGGAGCCTGTTTTTCATTTTAAAACTTTTTCAGAACGGCCATGACGGCAGCCAGCCGATGAGAACGTCCGCAAGCGCGGGTCTAATCGGTGCGCCGGAGAGCGCGGGATAGAAAATGCAGAACAAAAACACACTGAATCCGGCAAAGCCGAAAACATATATCCGCCAATTCTTGTTCGCTCTGTAAAAAAGATCAAACATATAAGCCACGGCAAGAACGAGGAACACGCTGCAAGCAAAGTAGTGGTACTCAAATGTCGTGCGCGTTACGAATACCCACGGCAGAAGCTGCGCAAGGTAGCCAATGAGGATAAAGCGCGCGGTCTTGTCCCGGCGCGCGACCGCGAGATAGCCGAGCGCGAACAGACTCAACAGTCCGCCCCAGCACAGCGCGGGGTTCAGCCATGCCCCAAAGCTTGAGCGCCGCCCGTCCGGCAGGTACTCAAGGTAATAAAGTATCGGACGGATATCAAGTACCCACTGATACCAGCGGGAGGAGTAGGGATGCGTG
>CAMEHJ010000167.1 GCA_945917385.1 uncultured bacterium | reverse complement strand
CGTGCAACGAACAAGCATCTCATGCGTCTCGCGTTTGAAAAGGCGGGGCTGCCCTCCTGCCGCAGCGTGCCCGTGGAGTCTGCCGGGGACTTTCAGAAATACGGCTTTTCCCTGCCCGTCATCATCAAGCCCACCGACCGTTCCGGCAGCCGCGGGATATTCAAGGTTCAGCGCGAGGAGGATCTCCCCTCCGCCATCGAGCTTGCGAGGGCACATTCGTTTGAAAAGCAGGTGCTGATGGAGGAGTTTGCCGAGGGGCGCGAGTACAGCATCGAGTACGTCTCATGGCAGGGCGAGCACCGTTTCCTCGCCTGCACCGAGAAATTCACGACCGGCGCTCCGCTGTTCGTAGAGACCGGACACCTCCAGCCGGCATATCATATGGACGAAAGCGTTCTCGGCAAGATAAAAGCTCTTGTCCCGCGTATCTTGGACTGTCTCGGTGTCAGGTACGGCGCATCCCATACCGAGCTGAAGATAGACTCTCGCGGGGAGATAAAAATAATCGAGTGCGGCGCGCGCATGGGCGGAGACTGCATTGGCTCCGACCTTGTGCATCTGAGCACCGGCATAGACTATGTGGCGGCCTGCGTCGATATCGCCTGCGGCAAAGCGCCGAAGCTTGAGCCGGAATTTCCCGGCCGCGTCAGCGCGGTGCGCTTCATTTTCGGTGAGGACGATCTGCGCGCGCTTGAATACGTCAGAGAAAACTACCCCGGCAATATCTGCCGCGTCAGCGACATTCTGCCGATAGACGGGCGGGAGATAAGCGACAGCTCCACCCGCTACGGCTGCTACATTTTAGTGTCCGACACCATGGACGAGATGCGCCATATCCTGTCGCACCTCGCGCTTGAATGAGGTGATAGAGTGAAAAAAGTCTCTTTTGTCATCCCCTGCTACCGCTCTGCGCTGACAATACGCGCGGTAGCGGATGAGATAGACTCCGCCATGGCGGAGCTTCCCGAATACGAGCACGAGATCATCCTCGTCAACGACTGCTCCCCCGATAACACCTTTGAGGTCATATCCGAGCTCGCACTCCAGCGCGGTCATATCACCGCCGTTGACCTTGCAAGAAACTTCGGCCAGCACGCGGCGCTCATGGCGGGTATGCGCCGCTCTTTGGGCGATATTATAGTCTGCCTTGACGACGACGGGCAGACCCCCGCCTGTGAGGTGGGCAGGCTTCTTGAGAAGCTTGAAGAAGGCTTTGACGTAGTGTACGCATCCTATGACAGCAAGCAGCACTCCGGCTTTCGCAATTTCGGCAGCCGCGTGAACGCGCTGATGACCGAGATCATGCTCGGCAAGCCCAGGGAGCTGAGCCTGACAAGCTATTTTGCGGCAAAGCGCTTTATTATCGACGAGATGCTGCGCTACGAAAACTGCTTCCCCTATGTCATGGGGCTTGTCCTGCGCTCGACGAAGAACATCTGCAACGTCCCCGTCAACCACCGTAAGCGTGAGGAGGGGCGTTCGGGCTACACGATGGGAAAGCTTCTCAGTCTGTGGATGAACGGCTTTACCTCTTTTTCAATAAAGCCTTTGCGCATGGCGACCTATCTCGGCGCGTTTACCGCTTTTCTGGGCTTTGTCTATGCCGTCATTATCGTCATCCGCCACTTCACCGAAGGTATGGCGCCGCTCGGCTGGAGCTCTACGACCGCGCTTCTGCTGCTGCTCGGCGGGATAATTCTTGTCGTGCTCGGTCTTATCGGGGAATATGTCGGGCGCATCTTCATGTGCGTCAACTCCTCCCCGCAGTACGTTGAACGTCAGATAATAAAAAAGCAGTGAAGAGTAACTTCACTGCTTTTTTCAGACTATAAAAGCACCTCTTTTTTCTTGCCTCCCTCTGACGAGGGAGGCAAGGGGGCGATGGGAATGAAGTCATTCGGGACGGGAACCCTGCGCCCGTCCCCTACGGGTGATGATTTGAGAAATTTGGAACGGCACTCAGGCCGTTCCCTACGAAAAGCTTGAAACGATGTAGGGAACGACCCATGTGTCGTTCCTTTGCGCTGGGCAAATCCCTCTCAGTCAGCTTCGCTGACAGCTCGTCTCCGGTCTAAGAGCCGCCCGACGGCGGTTGACCTCCGACACGCGCCTGCGGGCGTCGCCTCGTCAGAGGGAGCCAAGGAGGGCATCTCGATATTTTTAAGAACCCCGGTTTTTTTGACACATTGCAAAACAGTGAGGGAAAGCGAATCCCTCACTGTTTTTATAATGCTCTTTTTTTATTATTCGCCGGGGTTATGGGAGATGACCTTGCCCATGTTCCAGAGGTCTGCGACAAGGCCTGCGGCGCGGAGCTTGTCCTCCTCGCCCTTATATTCCATCTCGGCAGTCCGGCAGCCGCAGTCGGCACACACGGCGTAGACGCACCAGCCCGCCTCCTCCTCCAGCGTACCGCAGCCGCCGCAGACAGGGCAGTCCTGAAGCTCGATATTTTCAAAAACGTACATACTTTTCTCCTTAAATAAAGTCCTCACTGTAATTATACCGCGAATCCGCGAAAACGCAACAGTATATTTACTAACGCCTGCCTCGGAAAAACTCTGTCATCAGCTCTGCGCACTCGTCCCCTCTTACGCCGGGATACACGGCGGGGCGGTGTCCGTAGTTTTCGCAGAACAGGTCTATGACGCTGCCGCAGGAGCCGGTGACGGCGTCGCGCGCGCCGAACACAAGGCGCGGGATGCGCGAATTGATTATCGCGCCGGTACACATCGGGCATGGCTCCAGCGTCACATACATCGTACAGTCTTCAAGCCGCCAGTCGTGAACGTTTGCACACGCCTCGCGTATCGCCTCTATTTCGGCATGGGCGGTAGCGTCGCCGGTCTCCTCCCGGCGGTTGCGGCCGCGGCCGATAACGCGCCCGTCCTTATCCGTGATGACACAGCCGACAGGCACCTCGTCATTATCATACGCCTCTCTCGCAAGGGAGAGCGCCAGCAACATACAGTGTTCACGATTTTCCATGTGACCCCCGGAACAGCAATCCGCTCCGCGCGTTTACGCGCGGAGCGTGACATTGTTTATTATTTTTTAATTTGCCCGAATTATGCGAGGGCGGCGGTGATAATGGACATCTGGTAAACTTCCTCTGCGTCGCAGCCGCGGGAGAGGTCGTTGATGGGCGCGTTCAGACCCTGGAGAATGGGGCCGTATGCCGCAAAGCCGCCAAGACGCTGGGTGATCTTGTAGCCGATGTTGCCGGACTGGATTTCGGGGAAAATGAAGGTGTTGGCGTAGCCTGCGACCTTGGAGCCGGGGAACTTGAGCTGGCCGACGACAGGAGAGACGGCCGCGTCAAACTGCATCTCGCCGTCGATGGCGACGTCGGGAGCCATTTCCTTTGCGATAGCGGTGGCCTCGCGCACCATGTCAACGGAAGCGCCCTTGCCGGAGCCCTTGGTGGAGTAGGAGAGCATCGCGACCTTCGGGTCGATGCCGAAAACCTTTGCAGTGGCGGCGGTGGAAACGGCGACCTCGGCAAGCTGGGCGGCGGCGGAGAGAGTGACGTTCCCTTCCTTATCAAGCTTGTCCTCGTAGGAGATGTTGATTGCGCAGTCGCCCATTGCGAGCATCTCGTCGCCGCGAACCATAATGAAGCAGGAGGAGACGAGGTTTGCGCCCTTCTTGGTCTTGACGAGCTGGAGCGCGGGGCGGACGGTGTCGGCGGTGGAGTAGGTTGCGCCGCCGAGCAGAGCGTCGGCCTTGCCCATCTTGACGAGCATGGTGCCGAAGT
>CAMEHJ010000166.1 GCA_945917385.1 uncultured bacterium | reverse complement strand
AGTCGGGAGCTTGGATATTAAATGCAACCCGGAGACGTATAAACAACGTCTCCGATTTATAATTTACGTAATTTAATAAACATAAAACAGTTTACATAATCATACACTGAAAAACGAATTGCCGTCAAAGGCGCAGGAGGAAAAGAGAAAGGCGACGGCACTGCGGTAGTCGGGCAGGGTCTTCGACTTGAACACAGCCTTGACAGCCTTTGACTCGCCGGGGAAGACGTGCTGCATATAAAACCACAGCTCCTTGAGCCGCGCCATGGCGTGCACCGGCGAAAGCCCCGAGGCGAGGAACTCTTCAAGCAGCGCATCATGGAAGCTTTGCAGCTCTTCGCGCTCGAGCGCCTTGTCGCCGTGCAGCATGCGAAACAGCGCGGGGTTCGCGACCGCGCCGCGGCCGATCATTATTCCCGATACCTCCGGGCAGCGCGCAAGCACGGTCTGCGCCGCGGCGGGGGAGAAAACATCTCCGTTATATTCAACGGGAAAGGGGAAGCTGCGAAGCTCTGAGGCAAAGCCGTCCACATCCGGGCGGCTTTTATACATCCCGGCGCGGTCACGGCTATGTACGATGAGCCGCGAGATGGGGTACTTGCGGTATATTTCGGCGATCGCGGGAAACTCCGCGGTATCGGCAAAACCCATGCGCGTCTTTACAGAGACGCGGATCGGGCAGGCGGCGAAGATATCCGCAAGGATGCCGTCGAGCGCGGCGAGGTCACGCAGCATCCCGGAGCCCTTATGCTTGGAGATGACAGTCCCCGACGGGCAGCCGACATTGAGATTTATCTCCTCATAGCCGAGAGCCTGAAACTCCTTTGCGACTGAGATAAAGGGCGCGGCGCTGCTGCACAGAAGCTGCGGGACGAGCGTCAGGCCGGGGTTATTCTCGGGCAGCGTGTCCCGGAAGCTGCTGATCTTATAATTGCCGTTGCCGTCGGGAGCGATGAATGGCGCGTAATAGACATCCGCGCCAGGGAACATACGCGCGTGAATGCGGCGGTAGATATATGAGGTGACGCCCTCCATCGGGGCAAAGCTGTAGATCATAACGCAGGTTCCTCTTCGAATACTTTTTTATCACTATACACTAATAATACAGAATAATAAAGATAAAATTATTTTCCGGCAGACATGAAAAATTAATAAATGTCCTGTATAATTAATTATTACAGAAAACCGGGAGGAATCATAAGTGAAGCATCCGACTCTTGTAAGAGTATTTTCGATAGTTTTAGCGATAATGTGCGTGATAATGCTGGGCGGAGGAGTGTCCGGTTTCGGCAAGGCAGCCAAAGAGCACAATGAGCGTATGGCTGAGGCGCAGCGCTATGAGGAGCGGATAGAGACCTACCGTCAGGCGGATGAGAAGCTTGCCGGCAGCATCAGCTATGACGACGCATACAAGGTGCTCAAGGAGCTGCTTGCAGAGCATGACGAGGAAGCTTCACAGCACAGGACCGATCTTGCGGAATACTCGGCAAAGAAGGGCGGCTACAAGATGGCGGCGTCTCTTATGGACGATGCAAAGCAGCAGCTTGCCGAGGCAAAGGCTCAGGTGGAGGAAGGGAAAAAGCAGCTCGCCGAAAAGGAAGAGCAGATGAAGTTCCTGATAGAACTCTATGAGAACAACAAGGAGCTTGTCGCGAACGGCATAAGCACCGCCGCAGACGGAAAGGCCGAGTGCGGCACTGAGGCTGCACGGCTTCAGGCCGTTGTGGATAAGCTCAACGCGCTTATCGCAGCGGAGCCCAAAGCACCGGAAGCGCCCACGGAACCGACCCTGGTAGAGAAGCCTGAGGACGAGAGCGACAGTGAAAAGATGGAGGAATATAACCGCTATCTTGAACAGAAAGCGGAGTACGATAAAAAGCTCGAAGAATATAACACGGAGCTTGAAAAATACAAAACAGAACACGAGGGCTGGGAGAAGCAATGCGCCGAGGTAAGGGCGGAGGCCGATTTCTCCCAGAGCGCGCAGGTGCTGCGCAGCCAGGTCGGTGCGCTTGAGGCGCTGGGCGAGGAGATATCCGCAGCGCTGCCGCCGGATATAGCGGGCAGCGGGATAGGCGATGAGATAAGCGCGGGTATCCTGGAGCAGATAGACCGACTGGACGGAATGGACGAGAGCGCGATGAGCAATGAGGAGTTCCTTTCGAACGCTGGGACGCTTATTTCCGCACTCGGCCAGATAAGCAGCGGCTACGGCGCGGCAGGCGATGCGCTCTCATCGATAGACAGCAAGATAGGCGAGGCTGTTGGCGCTATCGAGCAGGCAAAAGCTCAGCTCACGTCAGCCGAGGAAATGTTAAAGAAAGGCGAAGCGGAGCTCCAGACGCAGCTTGCAAACCTCTGGTACAACATGGGCGAACTCGACAAGGACGGGGAGCGCCTTGAAGAGGAAAAGGGCAAGCTCGATAATGAGGCCGATAAGCTCTCAAAACAGTTGCTTGACGCCGATGAGATAAAGGAACTGGAAAACAAGCGCACCTCGATGAAAATCCTGCTGACAAAACCGGCGTCTGTCAAGGCAGCGGTCGAAGCGGGCGGCGATGTTGCCGAGAGCGCCGGAATGTATCTAACCGAGTACCGGAGCGAAACGCAGCGGCTGTTTACCTGGCGCGTGATAATGTGCACGCTTGCGGTATTCGGCGCGCTGGCGGGCTTTGCCGGGATACCGGCGGCCTTTGAAAAGACGAAGAAGCGCTTCTGGCTGATAGCGCCGGCGGCAATATGCCTTGTGTGCGCCTGTGCTGCCGACGGGATAAGCATGTATCTCGGACTCGGGCAGATGTACACGGTGATAGCGGCGGCGATATTCGCCGCGGTGCAGCTTGCTGCGGCGCTGCCCAAGGCAAAGACTTGAGTTTATGTACATAGGAAAAAGGATCATGGCTGCCGCGCTGGCGGCGCTTATGGCGCTGTCGCTTTCCTGCTGCGCAGCAGATGAGACGGACGCAGAGCAGCCGGCGGCAACGCCGGTACCGACGCCGATAGTAATACCGTCGCCAACTCCATCGCCGACCCCTACGCCGAAGCCTGTTTCACCTGAGGTGCAGGCGCTGATGGGGCTGAACGCGCAGACGGCGGAGGAGAGAAACCGGCGCGAATACATGACCGGGCGGCTCGTGATACCGAGCGCGGCGGTGAATGTGGCGCTGTTCTCGGACGGCGAGGGAGAAGACGAAGCGCAGATACGGCAGACGATATGCGACGCCGAGGACAGCGCCGCGATATATTCCGACGGTATAGGCATAGTTATCGCAGATCACAACAATCAGGCGTTTCAGCTCCTGAGCGAAATGCAGCCGGGGGATCGGGCATATATCCTGCGCGGTGAGAGCATAACGACTCTCGAATGCGGGATAACGTTTGACGGGCGCAACGACGGCGAGGGCGTGACGGATGCTGACGGCGTACCGGCGACGTATTACGCGGAATATATCTGCTACACCTGCGGTACGGATTGGACGAATGTGAAGATCGTCGGCTTCAATGTGATCGACGAGGATCTTTTTTGACGGAGGAGCGGCTATGATACTGTATTTCAGCGGGACGGGCAACAGCGAGTATATCGCGCGCAGGATCGCCAAGGCCACAGGGGACGAGATACTGTCTCTCAATGAGCGGATCAGAAACGGGAACGCCGCCGCGGTCAGGACGGAAAGGCTCGTGTTTGTCACGCCGACCTACGGCTGGCGCATCCCGCGCCTTGTCGAAAAGTGGATAGATGAGACGGAGTTTTACGGTGACGAACTGTCGGCGTG
>CAMEHJ010000165.1 GCA_945917385.1 uncultured bacterium | reverse complement strand
AGCAGCACCGGCAGCCTTCATGTCGGCCATAATCTTCTCGGCCTTCTTGTCGCGCAGCAGCTCCATTATTCTCTCGTCCACCGTGTCATCGCACAGCAGTCTGTGTACAAGCACATTCCTCACCTGTCCCATACGGTACGCGCGGGAGATGGCCTGCGTCTCAAGCGAGGGTTTTATCTGCGGCTCGCAGAAGATGACCATGCTTGCGCACTGGATATTAAGCCCCGTTCCGCCCGCCTGTATCTGGCAGGCAAGGGCAGTCCCGGCGCTTGCCGACGAGAACTCATCTATCAGCTCCTGCCGCTTCGCGCCTGAAACGGAGCCGGTTATCTCGCCTGCGCACTTACTGCCTAAAAGGGCGCTCACGCGGTCTATCGTGTCGCGGAAGAACGAGAATATAATCAGCTTTCTCCCCTCGTCCTCCGCCGCCTGACGGAGCTGGAGCAACCTTGCAGCCTTTGAGGAATTACTTATGTCCCTGACGTCCCACGACACCTGCCGCATCGCCATAAAGTTTCCGGACATAACGGAGAGATAGTACCGATCCTTTTCGTCCGCGCCCATGTCGCACCACTGTTCTTTTTCGATAAGCTCCGGCAGCTCCTGCAAAACGTCCTCTCTCGTTCTTCTGAGATAGACCGGCGCAAGCGCCTGCCGAAACTGCGGCGCGGATGAGATATATTTAAGCTCGTTTATTTGGGCTGCAATATCCTCGTTCAGAAACCTCACTATCGCGCACATCTCGTCCACGCGGTTTTCAAGGGGCGTGCCCGTCATGAACAGTATCCTGTCCGTCCTGCGGCTGAGCACCTTCAGAAACTGCGAGCGCTTTGTCTCCGGATTTTTGACATAGTGCGCTTCGTCGGCAATAAGCATCGAGTAGGTAAAGCCCTCCGGCAGACCGAAGCGGCTGATAGAATCGTAGGTCGTGACGGCAGCGCCGCCGCAGCTTACCCACCTTCTCACGGCGCCGAAGTCCCCGCCGCGGATCACTGTCGTCTCAATATCCGAGAATTTCTTTATCTCGCGGCTCCAGTTGACAACGACACTCGCGGGGCACACGACGAGAAAATGCGTTGCTCCCTCCTCACAAAGCGCCGTCATCGCGGCGATGGCCTGCACCGTTTTTCCAAGTCCCATCTCGTCGCCGAGCAGGACCTTTTTCTGCATGAGTATGTATTTTGTGCCGAATTGCTGGTAGCTTCTCAGCGTTGCCTTGAAATTGCCAAGCTTCAGCGGGTAGCTGTCCACCGCCTCGGCAAGCTCGCCCGGCAGACCTGCGCGGAAGTTTTCAAGTCTCGCCGCGGTGCCCTTGTCGATTTTTTCAAGCTCGGCGTAGTAATATGACGAGCGCGCCTCAAAGTCGGCTCTGCACTCATCGTCATCCGGCGCACTGTACTCATTGTACTTTTCAATCAGCGCGCTGACTTCCTGCCCGTAGCCCCCGTACAGAAGCTCGCTGAGGTAATCCACCGCCGCGATCGCCGTCTGCCTGCGTGCATCGGACGAAATCATCCACGAAAGCGCGCTCTTTGCGCTCTTTGCGTCCCTGCTTGCCTCCGATACGGAGTCGTGGAATTCGCGGTAAAGCTCCTCGCAGCGGGTAATTATCCGTCCATTCTCCACGGTCTTGTGCAGATATCGGAGCAGCTCCGTGTTTTCCCTTGTCCTGTCGTCCGGCGAAATGCGTATCCTGATGCCGTTTCCGACGTCCTTTTTTATCTTCTTCGCCGCCGAGTAGATGAGCAGGGCATTCTCCTCGCCGATGCCGCTGATGTTCACTACCTTATTCCGGCTCAGTGAGCACAGTTTGTACATATTGTCTATCCCGGCTCTTCTCAGCGCCGAGATTCTGAAGCCCTGCTTTGCGCTGTTAAGGCAGTCGATATCCATTCCGCGCAGCACCTCATCGACTCTCTTTTCGCTCATTTTGTCGATAAGTTCGCTTGCCCGCCTGCTTTCCCGCTCTGCCTGTTCGGTCATGCCGCCAAGCCATTTATCCGCGCCGCGGGCAAGCTCGATAAGCCGCCTTACCTCGCAGCTGTTCGGTCTTTGCGTTCTGCCCATCGGCTCACTCCACCGCCACCAGCTTGGAGCTTTCGACGCCGGGTGTGTTTCCTATCTTCTCCATCAGCACGGCAACGCTGTCGCTCATAGCGCTGATGTCAAGGGAGATCGTGACGCTCGCCTTCCGCGTATCGGCAGACTCTGCGTTATTGTCAGCACACTCCCGCCCGAAGAGGATATACGGTTTAGCACCGCGCCGAGCACGCCCGGTTCATGCGCAAGGATAAACGACAGCACCGCCTTGCGTCCCGTCTCGATATTCATCGGCTCCAGAATATAGTCCTTGTATTTATAATAGGTGCTGCGTGAAATGCCCACCTGCTTTACCGCCTGGCTGACCTCGCTGACCTTGCCCGATTCAAGAAGGCGCTTTGCCTCCAGGACCTGCCCGTAGCACTCAGGGAGAATATCCTTGTGGATTATCAGATAATTTTCAAGCATAGCAGCAATCCCTCCGATGCGAGAGTATATTTATTAAATAATACAACGCCTTCTCGCAAAAGACAAGCACTTTGTATCTTTCCACCGTTCCGTCATAAACTGACCCCCGTTGAAGCACTGCGCTTCAACGGGGGGGTTAAAATTGCCTGATAAATAATAATTACTCTGTTCTGAGTGCTTCGACGGGGTCCTTCTTTGCCGCGATGCCCGACGGGATAAGACCCGCTATAAATGTCAGCACAACGCTTATTATCACAAGCCCCACCGCGCCGACCGGCGGCAGTGCGGAGTTAAGCGAATAAATTCCCGTGAGGTCGTGAACGATGATGTTTATCGGTATATTCAGCAGCATCGTCAGTGCAATGCCGATCGCGCCGGCGGCAAGGCCGATGATGAAGGTTTCCGCGTTGAACACTGCGGAGACGTCCTTCTTCGATGCGCCTATCGCGCGGAGAATACCGATCTCCTTTGTCCTTTCAAGAACGCTGATGTAGGTGATAATGCCGATCATAATCGACGAAACCACAAGCGATATCGCGACAAACGCGATGAGAACATAACTGATAACATTGATAATCGACGTGATAGAGCTCATGAGTACCGCGACGATATCCGTATACTCAATCTGATCCTCTTCGCTGACGGAGTCGTTGTAGTGTGAAATTGCGTCCGCGATGGCGTCCTTATTCTCGAAGGTGGAGGCGTAAATGCTTATCTGGCTTGGACTGTCGAGGTCAACATAGCCGAGCTTTTTAAGGTTCTTCTTTGGACTGCTCTCGGAGTACACGGGCGGCATGGCGTTTTCGTAAATCCACAGATAGTCGTCATCCTCAAGCGAAAGAAGCTCAAAATCCTTTGCAAGCGCCTCATCAGAGGAATAGGCGTACATATTCTTCATCTGAATTGCGTACTGCTCCTTGATCTGCTCGGCGATCATCTGCTTTATGTACTTGAACAGCGTGTCGTCGTCCATCTGTTCGAGCATGGACGCGTAGCCTGGGTAGTTATCCAGAACCATTTTCTCGATGTCCGCCCTGGTTGTGCCTTCAAGCTGTTCGTCGATAAGCTCATCTACATAGTCGTCCTCCGGCACGCACATATACTCGACATAGACGTCCGCAAGCTCTTCCGTCGTTGCGTTAGCGATATACTCCTTCGCCGCTTCGGTCTTGCGGCTCTTGGTCATTTTCTCGTCCTCGTCACCGAGGAAGGGCAGGCCGTTGAATACATCGTGCTCGGTATCCTCAAGCTGCTGCCTTACAAGCTCCTTTGTCTCTGCCTG
>CAMEHJ010000164.1 GCA_945917385.1 uncultured bacterium | reverse complement strand
TGAGGCAGGATCGCCTCCTCGACCTTGCGGATATCGTCCTCGTAGCGGATGCCGATATCACAGATGGCGACGGAGGGCAGGATCGAGCGGTTCTGAATATTTCTGATGTCGGAGTTGTTGACGATCTTGAGGTTGCCGCCCGCATCCTCAATCGTGGTGGTGCGGATACCGATCTTCTTGACGGTGCCGCGGAAGTCGTCGAGGATGATGACGTCGTCGATATTGTAGTTGCCTTCGAGGATGATGAAGAGGCCGGTGACCATGTCCTCGATAAGGCTCTGCGCGCCGAAGCCTACGACCAGAGTTAAGATTCCGAGGGAGGCGAATATGGCGGTAAGGTCAACGCCGAGGATGCTGAGCGTCCAGACAGTGCCAATGATAAAGCAGGCGTACTTGATGAGACTGCGCACAACATGAGTGACGGTAAGCGCTCTTGCCTTATGGGTCTTGACAAGATCGACCAGCGTCAGCGCGATCGTGCAGGCAAGCCACATCAGCACGATGACCGCGGCGGCGGGGATCAGCTTTGACGGAGACAGAAGGCCTGTGCCTGCGCCGAGCACGGAGCCGATATGATTGCTCATCTCGGTCTTGACGGCGTTGATCGTACCCTCGGCAAAGGGGAAGATGCCCGGATTGAGAAGCAGTACAAGCACAATAGCAAGAAGCGCGATCTTAATAAGAACTCTTTTATTCATATTTACCTCCAGATGTAAACGTGATGTGCGAAATCATAAGCTTGCGGAAAGCGGACAAAGGCGCGGCGTCAGAGGTCGGCGGATACTTCCGGCGATGGAGTCACTGTACCGTCCGCATCGGGCGCATCTGACGGGACAGGCTCCTCTGACGGGACAGGCTCCTCTGACGGGACAGGCTCCTCTGACGGGACAGGCTCCTCTGACGGGATTGGCTCCTCTGACGGGACAGGCGTCGGGGAAAGCGTAGGTGCGGGAGTAGGCACGGGAGGAGCGTACTCCGGCTGGTAATCGGAGCCTTCTACCAGAACCGGCGAGGGGATGGGACGGGGGGTGCGCGACGGCGACGGCGTCGGGGAAGGCGTAGGTGTGGGTGACGGTGTCGGGGAGGGCGTAGGCGCGGGCGTCGCGGACGGCGCCGCGGATGCAGGGGGCGCCGCGGAGGGTGCGTCGGGAGCCGGCGGCTCTATATACACGTTATCGGCGGGCGTTCCGGATTTGTAATTATTGCGGCGGACGATTTCAAGTCCGTTTTCGTCAACTGTCCAGAACAACACGGTGTAATCCATGGACGGGACAAGTCCGTCGGCGGTAATGATTTCGGTTCCGCCGCGGAGCGTGCCGGTTTTGTCGGCCTCACTCAGATCCGGCAGACAGCCGTCTTCAATGCCGGATAGCAGCTCCGACCGAATAACGGCGTATTGAACCGGAGCGCTGCCGCCCTGCGAGTTTACCTCCAGTTTGATACAGGTCGGCTCAATGGACAAGACGCGGCAGACAAGAAAAAGCGCCGTGACGAGCGCGACCGAGGCGGCAACAGTAAGCGTTGATACTAAGGTGGCAGAGGATTTGGAAAACTTGGGCTGACGCCTTTTAACCTTGTTTAATACGGGGAAATACTCACTGTAGTTTTCGTGGTTTTCGCGGAACCGTTCCTCGCGGGCCATAAGCGCGCCTCCTTTCCAAATTGTTAATAAAGCGTAAAAAACAGGGTAAACTGTTTTGTATAATTATAACAAGGGACAGAAAAACAAGCAATAGTCTTAAATAACAAATTTCGAGCCAAATCGAGCCGCGTTTGCAGAAAAAAAGACGGGTTGACCCGCCGACGAATAAGCAAGTATATTTAAAACGAAGCAGGCCCTGACCTATCACACACGGTCAGGGCCTACTTCTCTGAATTCTTATTATCTAACATCATTGATTACCTCTGCTTTCTACGAATTTTTTCTCCGCTTACTGAAACATTCGGCGGAACTCAGATGTACATCGGACTCACTCCCAATTACATATTTTCGGTTTCGTTCGATTTATGTACACGGGATGTATCTCCCTTCCTGTGATTATAAGATACCAGAAATGCGCGGCGCTTTCAATTCGCAGAATGAATGAAGCGTCGGGGCGAAAACTGTTGAATACGGAGAAACCCCGGCGCGGGTCTTGATTTATCCCGGTAAAGTGCGGTATAATAAATTAATTGTGAATCCGGGGAACTATGCCCCCGGATTCGCTTTTTATTTCGGAAAAATAACCAGTTGAAATGGAGGCAAATCTGATATATCATAAAATAGAAAATATTGTATGATTCGACATGGATAAGGAGATGATCACATTGCATTTAGGTGAGCATTTCATCATAGAGCGCCGCAGCAAAGGCGAAAAAAAGAGAAGCAGGACGCACCGTGCGGCGGTGACTGGGCTGGCGGTAATTCTGGCGGCGCTGCTTTGCGCCGGCTGCGGCAATACGGAGCAGGCGACAACCGCTCCGGTACAGCCACAGACAACAGCCGAGGCGACCGCACCTGCTGTGACCGCGCCTGCCGTGACCGCGACTGCCAAACCGGAAGCTGCCGAGCCTGAGCAAAGCTCTGCGCCTGTGCAGCTCTCCGCGCAGGAGCAGCTGCTTGCCAACGCGCAGAAATACTTCGACGAGGGCGAATACTACCTTGCCTACGATGCGGCGGTGAAGTGCCAAAACGAAGCCGACGCAGACCTCAGCGCCCGCAGTGAAGAGCTGATAGAGCAGATAAAGAGCGCGGTTTCGGAAAACGAGCCGGAAAACGGTGAAGAACTGGAGCGCACCTTCTCGGTAAGCGGCGGCGGACAGCTTCGTATTACGGCGCAGAGCGGCCCGCTGGAGATGCTGGTTGAGGACAATGACAACCCAAAACAGTATGTCCGCTTCTACGTCAGGCACGGCGAGACGGGGAATGTCTATCTCCCAAGCGGGAGCTATACCGTCACCTGTAAGCTCGGCAATATCTGGTTTGATGACGAGACGGGCTTTGGGGAATATTACGACTATCTCGCGCTGGAAGAGCCGCTTGTATATGAATTCAACATGACCGGCGGCTGGGTATCAAACAGCATATGGTCGCTGACCATATAAGCGAACACATACCGGGGCTGCAAGAGAAGATCTACCGTTATTCGACCCAATGCCCTTTAAAAAGCGTGGAATATGTTTTAAAATAAAACCGCAGGAAGGGTGGCGCGCATGAACGACTACCGATTTGCAGACTACCTGTATGAAAAGAGACGGCAGGCGGGGCTGTCGCAAAGGCAGGTTGCCGCGCTGCTCGGGATGAGCGATAAGGCCGTTTCCAAGTGGGAGACCGGGAGGGCGAAGCCAACGACCAATGCGCTGCGAAAACTGGCGGCACTGTATGAAGTCTCGGTTGAAGAGCTGATAAACGCGAGAGAGGAGAACCGTTCCGTGAAAATCACAAAAATCGTTATCACCGGCGGGCCGAGCGCAGGTAAGACCACCGGCCTGAGCTGGATTCAGAACGAGTTCACAAAGCTTGGGTACACGGTGCTTTTCGTCCCGGAGACGGCGACGGAGCTGATAAGCGGCGGAGTAACGCCGTGGGGCTGCGGAAGCAATCTGGATTATCAGAAATGCCAGATGCGCCTTCAGCTTGAAAAGGAGCGGCTGTTCGAGCAGGCGGCAAAGACGATGAAGGCGGAAAAGGTGCTGATCGTGTGTGACCGCGGCACGATGGACAACAGGGCATACATGAACGAGCTGGAGTTTTCGCAGGTGCTCAATGAGGTCGGGAGCGATGAGATACAGCTTCGGGACAGCTACGATGCGGTGTTTCAC
>CAMEHJ010000163.1 GCA_945917385.1 uncultured bacterium | reverse complement strand
CGTCCTCGCTCAGCACGACATTGCGCACGAGCACGCCGAGCTTATCGCAGCGCTTCATGGCATTGCGCTCGTATGAAAGGTCGTTCTCCTTTTCTCCGACACGCAGAATCGCAAGACAGGGGTACACACCCTTTTCTTTAAGCGCCGCCGCCGCGCGCATCGTCTTTTCGTCGAGTGCCGCCGCGACCGGCGCGCCTTTCAAAATTTCACTGCTCATAAAGCTTCCCTTTCACCTGCGTATAGGTCTGCTCCGCCATCGGAGCGTATTTTTCAAGATATGCGTTGACTTCCCCGTTCATCGCCTGCGCCCTCGCGCGGTCTTTCATAAGTCTGGTGTTTACAAACACGTTGAGCGCCGCCCCTTCAAGCGCCGCGCGGCAGAATACCGCGGCACACCCGGCGTCCGACACCGCAAGCGTACTTCCTATCTCGGCAAAGCGAGAGGCAAGCTCGATCGCCCTCGCGCAAAGTCTTAGCGTCTCCATCGGCGCAAGCGCCGCGTCATACAGGCACTTTTCCATTATTTCGTCCCTGCATGGTGCGTCCTTCGGCATGGAGTAGGCGCGGCTCAGCGGCTGGAAGGCCTGTGCATCCGCGTCGATAAGCTCCAGAAAGCGCTGTAAAAGATTCCTTGCCTCATCGGTCAGTGCGTCTATCTCGTCCCCGACGGCGGCGTACTTTGCCTTGCCTCGGGTGAGACAGCCCACCATGATTGAAAGCCCCGTTCCGAGCGCGCCCGTCAGTGCGCTTGCCCCGCCCCCGCCGGGTACGGCGGCAGAGGACGCAAGCGAAGCTGCGAAGCCCTCAATAGATTGTTCCTTAAACATGAGCACCATCCTGCCAAAACACGGTCGTTCTCCGCGCCTGTCCTTCCAAAAAAAGACAAGACCGCAGAATATAGCAAAGGCTGCCTCGGATGATTTCTCAAAATCATTTTGAGGCAGTCCCCCTATCAGTCAAGAATATCAACAGATATCTTTTTGCCCTTTCTCTGGGCAACGGCACGCATCAGAATACGGATCTGCTTTACGATCCTACCCTGCCGGCCGATGACCTTGCCCATATCGCCGTCGGCAACGCGAACCGAATATACGGTTTCGCCGTCGGCTTTGCGCTCGGTCACAGTAACCTGGTCGGGGTTATCGACCAGATTCTGCACGATGTAGGTCAAAAGTTCTTTCATGCCGGTAGAAACTCCTTATTAGGCCTCGACCTTTTTGAGCAGTCCGCGGACTGTATCGGTGGGCTGTGCGCCGTTTGCAATCCAGTACTTGGCGCGCTCAAGGTCTACCTTGATCTTCTCGCCGTCAGCCATGGGATCGTAGGTACCGATCTCCTCGATGAAACGGCCGTCACGGGGGCAACGGGAGTCAGCGACTACAACGCGGTAGTAAGGAGCCTTCTTTGCGCCCATTCTGCGAAGTCTGATTTTAACCATGTATATTCACCTCCATAAAGTATTTGAAAAATATATTACAAATACGGTTTCCCGTATGAGTAAACGCTCAGAATTTGAAGCCGCCCATGCCGCCGAAGCCGCCCATTTTGCGCTGGAGCTTCTTGAGGTTTTTCTTGTTGTTGAGCTGCTTTGTCATGGCCTGCATCGCCTCAAACTGCTTGAGCAGGCGGTTGACGTCCACGACCTGAGTGCCGCTGCCGGCGGCAATGCGCTTTTTGCGGCTGCTGTTGAGGATAGAGGGGTTGTCACGCTCGGCCTTGGTCATGGAGCGGATGATCGCCTCCTGACGCGCCATCGCCTTTTCGTCAACGTTCACGTCCTTGAGCGCCTTTGCGTCCATGCCGGGGATCATTTTTATCAGATCTCCGAGGTCGCCCATGCTCTTGAGCTGTTCCATCTGGTCGAGGTAGTCGGCAAGCGTGAAGCGATTTGCGCGCATCCTCTCCGCCGCCTCAAGCGCCTTCTTCTCGTCGAAGCTCGCCTCCGCCTTTTCGATAAGCGTCAGCACGTCGCCCATGCCGAGAATGCGAGAGGCCATTCTGTCAGGGTGGAAAGGCTCTATCATATCAAGCTTCTCGCCCGTGCCGATGAACTTGATCGGCTTTCCGGTCGTCGCCCTGATGGAGAGCGCCGCGCCGCCTCTTGCGTCGCCGTCAAGCTTGGAGAGCATCACGCCCGTCACGCCGAGCGCCTCGTCAAAGGCTGCGGCCGCGTTCACGGCGTCCTGACCGGTCATCGCGTCAACCACAAGCAGAATCTCCGCGGGATTGACGGCTTCCTTGATATTTTTAAGCTCGTCCATCAGCGCCTCGTCGATGTGCAGACGGCCTGCGGTATCGAGAAACACGATGTCGTTGCCGTGCCTTTTGGCGTGCTCGACGGCGGCCTTGGCGATATCGACGGGGTTTGTCTGCCCCATCTGGAAAACGGGGATATCAAGCTGTGCGCCGACGGTCTCAAGCTGCTTGATGGCGGCGGGACGGTAGATGTCGCACGCGGCGAGCAGAGGGCGTTTGCCCTGCTTGCGGATGTAGCCCGCGAGCTTTGCGCCGTTTGTGGTCTTGCCCGCGCCCTGAAGGCCGACGAGCATCACAACGCTCGGCAGCTTTGAGCTGATGTTTATCTTCTGGTTTGCACCGCCCATCAGCTCGCAGAGCTCTTCATTGACGATCTTAATGACCATCTGCGCCGGACTCAGCGCCTCAAGCACATCCGCGCCGCTGGCGCGTTCGGTCACTTTTTTGGTAAAGTCCTTGACTACCTTGTAGCTTACGTCCGCCTCAAGCAGCGCCATGCGCACCTCGCGCATCGCTTCCTTTACGTCGGCAGGCGATATGCGCCCCTTGCCGCGAAGCTTTTTGAAGGTCTCATTCAGTTTTTCGGATAAGCTTTCAAACGCCATAGTTTCATTCCTCAATCAGCCTTGCAAGCTCTGCCGCAGCCTCGCTCGCGAGGATTTTCGCCTCGCCGCCTGTCATCTCGCACAGCTTATCAAGCCGTGATTTGAGCATACCCAGCGTCTCGCGGTTCTCCTGAGTCTTGCGGATAAGCCCGGTTTTGCGCTCCATCTCCTGCATCGCGCTCTCGGCGCGGCGGATATTATCCCATACCCCCTGGCGGGAGATGCCAAGCTGCTCGGCGATCTCGGACAGGGAAAGATCCTCGTTATAGTGCAGGTCAAAGCACTCGCGCTGTTTCTCGGTCAGAAGCTCGCCGTAGTAGTCCAGCAGTATGCTTCGGTTAAGTCTGCTGTCCTCCACTTATCAAAGCCTCCCCATTAGCTGTCAAGTCTTTTACCTTGTCGTACTATACTCTATTATTTCCCCGCTGTCAAGTATTTTTTCTTGTCACGCGGCGAATAAACTTACAATTTTGGGGAAAACTGGCATGGTATAGAATCACGTTCTGAACGGAGAAGAAAATGGACACATTCAATACGGGAATTATCATACCGGACGACAGGCTTTTTGACTACTCCGCAAGCGAGGCAAAGCTTCTCTCCCCCACGTCACTTTGCCGCGCGAAGCGTGCCGCCTCGCAACTCAAATCATGCTGCCGCTCCATAGAGCGCTGTCGGGAAGAGCTTGAGCGGCGCTACTCATCGCAGGCGTCTGTCCCCGCGGCCTGCGAGTGGCTGCTCGATAACCGCAGTATGCTAAGGCGCGAGTACCTGTCCGCGCTCGGCGCGTTTCGCTCCGGCGGCAGACTTCGTGAATGTGACGACGGTGTGCTCATCGTCGCTCTCTGCCGCGCTCTGCTGTCATCGAACCGCGGCAGGACGGACGAGAAGCGCTGCGGCATCTTCCTGCGCGGCTTTCAGTCCGTCTGCCCGCTCAGGCTGTCGGAGCTTGAGCTGTT
>CAMEHJ010000162.1 GCA_945917385.1 uncultured bacterium | reverse complement strand
CGTCGCCGCCCATGAGCTTCTCGACCTCGGACACGTCAACGCGGTTGAAGTCGCCATCGATGCTGTGCTTCAGGCAGGAGGCCGCCACAGCGAACTCCAGAGCCTGCTGTCTGCTCTCGTAATTGTTCAGGCCGTAGATCAGGCCGCCGGCAAAGCTGTCGCCGCCGCCGACACGGTCGACGATGTCGCGGATCTCGTAGCGCTTGGACTCATAGAACTTCTCGCCGTCGTTGAGGCAGGCAGCCCAGCCGTTCCAGTCGGCGCTCTTGCTCTCGCGCAGAGTGATGGCGATCATCTTCATGTTCGGGTACTCGGCAAGGACCTTGTCGCCGAGAGCCTTGTACTTGCTGCGGTCAAGCTCACCGGACTCGACGTTGACGTCAACGGTGATCTCGAGGGACTTCTGAACGTCCTCCTCGTTCGCGATGGCAACATCGACATACTTTGCGATCTCACGCATGACCTCGGCGGCACGGACGCCGTACTTCCAGAGGTTCTTGCGGTAGTTGAGGTCGCAGGACACAGTGATGCCGCGCTTCTTCGCTTCCTTGACGGATTCGAGAGAAAGATCCTTTGCGCTCTCGCTGATAGCCGGGGTGATGCCGGTGATGTGGAACCAATCAACGCCCTCAAAAGCCTTGTCCCAGTCGATGTCGCCGGGCTTGGCAAGCGCGATGGAGGAATACTCACGGTCGTACACGACCTTGCTGGGCAGCTGGTTTGCGCCCGGCTCGAGGTAGTATATGCCCATGCGGCCGCCGCCGCGGACGATGCGGCTGGTGTCCACGCCGAACTTGCGCAAATCCTTGACGCACTCATCGGCAATGGCGTTCTTCGGCAGAACGGTCAGGTAGCTGACATCCATGCCGTAGTTTGCCAGAGAGACCGCGACGTTTGCCTCGCCGCCGCCGAAGGTGGCCTCGAGCATCGGGGTCTGGAAGAAGCGTTCCTGTCCGGGAGCCTTGAGTCTGAGCATTATTTCGCCAAAAGTAAGAACCTTCATTTAATTAATCCTCCGATCATTTCTGAAGAAGATGCACGGCAAAGCCGCCGATCTCGTTCTTGAAGTAAACAGCCTTGATGTTGTTCTTGTCCTTGACGGAGTCCATATCCAGCTCGTAGCCGCGGCGCTCCATCTCGGCGATAGCAGGGATCATCTTGTTGGTGCGGATAGCGATGTGGCCGTTCGCGCCCTTGAACATGGTCTTCATGACCTCAACGCCGGTGGAGGCGAAGTTGGAGGAGTTGCCCTGCTTGACGTTGAAATCGAAAGCATCGTTGAAAGCCTTGCAGACGTCCATTGCGGCGTCGGCGTCGGGAGTGTTGATGCCGATGTGCGCGACCTCGAAGCCGAGCAGAGTCTTGCGTGCTTCCTTGCACAGCGCGGTGATCTTATCGAAGTTGCCGGCTGCGATATCGGCCTTCGGGCAGATCCAGCTGCCGCCGACCGCGTGGATGTACGGGGAGGAAATGAACTCGGCCAGGTTCTGTGCATTGACGCCGCCGGTCGGGATGAACTTCACGCCGCCGAAGGGACCAGCCAGGGACTTGATCGCGCTCAGGCCGCCGTAAACATTGGCGGGGAAGAACTTCAGGACCTTAAGGCCATGCTTGAGAGCCATCATTATTTCGGTAGGAGTGACGCAGCCGGGGGTGACAGGGATACCGTTGTCGCAGCACCATGCGACGGTCTCCTCGTCATAGCCGGGGGAGACGATGAACTTTGCGCCGCACTCAACGGCAAGCTTGCACTGCTCAAGATTGATGACCGTGCCGGCGCCGACGACCATATCGGGGCACTCCTGTGCGACGGCCTTGATGGAATCGGCAGCGGCGGCGGTACGGAAGGTGATCTCCATAACGTCAATGCCGCCGGCGAGCATCGCCTTGGCAGTGGGGACAGCGTCTTTCGCGTCCTCAAGGACTACCACGGGGACGACACCGGACTGAGCCAGTCTTTTCAATACATCCATTTTTTATTCCTCCTGTTGTAAAATTAAAGGAAATACAATATAATATCAGTCATACAAACGTGGATATCCCCGGTTTGTAAACCGGTTAACGAGGTGAAGCTTATGGATAATCAGAAAATTTTGCAGCAGTTTATCGACAGTTTTCAGGACAATGCGATCCGCAGCCGGAGCTATTACCCGGAGTTCCGCCGCAGATGGGAGGCGGTAATCCGCCGCCCCGCCGAGAGCGACGAGGTCTATTTCGACACTGCTTCGGACTCCGTTTTCACTGTTGAGCACAGCTTTGCGGGGATAGAAACCGGTTTCCATTTCGACCAAATGAAAATTGCCGAGTGGTACCAGAGGGACCTCAAGGACAAACACGTTGTCTTCAAGCCGCAGAAGCTGAAGCACGATAAACAGGGACTGCATTTCCACGAGTACACCTGCAGCTACGACCCAAACGCGGCTGAGCCTGCGCTCAATGACGAGAACCGCAACATCATCGCCGCGGCAATGCCGGAGCTTCCCGCGCGGCTTCAGATCGTTTACGGGAACAAGTGGGTCGACGGGGTCGTGTAAAAACATATCCGTTTCGTCAAGATAACGGTTTCGTAAATCGGTTTATTAACTTGGCCTAAAATAATTCCCCATAAGAGAGGAATCATTTTTTATCTGTCAAATACCGTCACATCATGGAATGATGTGGAAACGGCCGGCCGTTTCGGAATTCTCTGATTTTCTTTTTATTTTTTCGCCGCGCCTGCGGTGGTGGATTCTCTTATAATAATAGAAGACGGAACTATTTCCTCTGCGGGGGTCTCGGCTGCGCTGCCGTTTATCCTGTCGAGCAGAAGCCTTGCCGCTCTCGCGCCGATCTCGCCCGTGCTGAGCGCCACCGCGGTTATTCCGGGGTCCGCTATCTGCAGCCAATCCCAATCGTCAAATGTACACAGGCCAAGCTCTGCGCCCGCCTTGATGCCTAAGAACTTCATCGCCGTAAGGATGCGCTGGGTAGTCGTGCCATTGGCGGAAAGCACCGCTATGCGCTCGCCATTGTGCTTCCCGAGGAAATCGCGCAGGCTGTCAACACAGCTGTTGGGATGATCGCAGTCTATCTCGTATATCTCCGGCACCGCGCCGTTCTCTATGACGGTATCGGCATAGCCCTTGCATCTGAGCTCTCTCGGAGCAATCTTGGCTATCGTCTCCGAAAAGAAAGCAACATGCTCATAACCCTGTGAGAGGAGCAGGCGCGTACACTCTGCCGCATTTTCCTGATTGCGGCTGCACACCGTGTCGATAAGCCCCGGCTCCATCAGCGGTCTGTCCGCCAGCACCAGCGGGATGCCGCGTTCCTGAAGCTCAAGCAGGTATTCGTCATTGCTGCCGCAGGTGTTGACGATGAGTCCGTCCACCCGGTTATCGAGGAAGCCCCGAAGAGCCCTCTTCTCGCGGCGTGCGCTTTCGTGGCTGTCTGCAAACAGCACCTGATAGCCCGATTCCTCGCACACGGAGGTTATGCCCTTGAGCAGGAGCGCCGAAAACGGGCTGCTGATGTCGCCTATGACGCAGCCGATAAGCATCGTCCTGCTGGCTTTGAGCCGCTGCGCCGAACGGTCAGGGTGATAGTTGAGCGCCTTGACCGCTGCGGATATCTTTTCCTTGGTCTCCGCCGACATGTTCTCATACTTGCCGTTGAGGAAGCGTGAGATCGTCGTCTTAGAAACTCCGCAGTAGCTTGCGACCTGATTTATAGTAACTTTCTTTTCTGATTGAGCATCCATTGTTTACCACTAAATTAACAATTCTGTAATAAGTTTAGCATCAGGTTTTCGTTTTGTCAACCGGTTTCCAAGCATCTTAACAACGTGATACTGTACAGAATTTTCACTCCATTTTGCAGCACTTTCCACAAAAGCCGTATTTTAGCGGTACAAATGGCATGTTTTTCCGCCGCACTGAAACAATCTACGCCGCCGTGCG
>CAMEHJ010000161.1 GCA_945917385.1 uncultured bacterium | reverse complement strand
AGAGTAATTAAGGAAATCGTCGAGCGCATGAAGAAAATGGCGCGCGGCGGCCTTGACTACGACGGAAAGTGCTTCATCTCCAACTCCGCCTGCCTTGAGGACGCGCAGGCTGTCGCCGCCCTCGTCGAGGAGAGCTTCCCCAAGCTTGACGGCAAGGTGCGGATATTCAGCGTCGGCACGACGATCGGCGCGCACACCGGCCCCGGCACGGTCGCGCTGTTCTTCTGGGGCGACAGCAGAAACGAGTGACACAGCCGATATAGCGAAAAACCGAAGCCTGCGGGCTTCGGTTTTTCGTTCGGTGGGTCAATAAGCCAAATTTTCACGGTAAGAAAAAGCTGTCTTTCTTGGCTCTCCCTTTGGGAGAGCTGTCGCCGCAGGTGACTGAGAGGGTTCGAGACCGCTCTTGAGAGGGTATGTCTTCGAAATAGGGTTTCAGTCAGCCTTTCCGCGAAGAAGCGTGAAGGGGTCGGAGTTGGTGCCGGAAAGGCTGGTGAAGTTCAGGCTCGTCGTCACGTGGTCGGCCATCGTCTGGCGAGCGACCTCCGGCATACGCATCCTGATGGCGGAGACGATGGAGGTGTGGTTATAGATGACGCTCGGTATCCAGGGGTTGTCGTCGCGCTCGTCGTTTACGAGAAACCGGAGCATCGAGGACTGGTACATCGTGAGCTTTGGAAGGATAAGCTCATAGGTCTGGATGATGTAGGGGTTGCCGCAGCTTTCGATAATGAGACGGTGGAAGGGCATATCGGTGTCCTTCATGCCGCGGATATCGCGCTTGAGCACGCTCTCCTTAAATGCGTCGGCAAGCAGGGAAAGCTCTCTCACAACGTCGTCGGTCGCCGCATGGGCGCAGAGTGCGGCCGCCTCGCTCTCAATGGCGGAGCGAACGCGGTAAAGGTTTATCATGTCCACGAGGTTGAGGTCGAGCACGAAGCTGCCGCTCTGCCCGGGGCGGCTCACGACGAAGCCGATCTCTGCAAGGTTTGCGACGGCCTCCGCCACCGGAGTGCGGGAAATGCCGAGGGCGGCGGCGATCTGGTTGACATTGAGCCTGCTGCCCGGCGCGATGCGCAAACTGACGATATCGTCGTACAGAAGCTCCGTCACCATGTCTCTGAGCTTGCCGTCGGGGTTTGAGTTCATTATCTGTCTGAGTCGGTTCTTTTCCATGTCAGTCTCTCTTTCTGCCGGCATGACGGTGGGATTACACTACAAGAATGAAGTACAGCGAAATGAGCAGGATGTGCACCGGGTAAATGAGGTAGAAGCCCAGCTTAAAGCTTCTGCCGCGCCTGCCGTTATACAGCAATATGAGAAGCGGCGCAATAAATGAGCAGCACAGCATGAGCGTGGATGCGTCTTTGTACATTACATAGCCCCAAATCGCCATGAGCGCTGCCTGAACATAGCGGTTCGACTGCGAAGCATACAGTATAACTATCAGCGCCAGACCGTGCCAGTCATAGTCGCAGCGTTCGATATAAACAAGCATGACAAGCGCCGTCAGCAAAAGCGCGCACAGGCTGCGGACATCTTTAAGGCGGCAGTCGCGCAGCTTTTCGATAAGGCACATTGCTAAAAGACCGAAGAACAGAGTATAAAATACATTCAGCTCGCTGCCTAAGAGCGTGAGCGAATAGACCTCAAGCTTAACGGAAGCCATTGCGAGCACAAGTCCCGGATACAAGGCCGTCAGATCCCGCCTGACAAAGAAGAACCACACAGCGCTCACACAGACAATGAGCACCGCCGCGAGAAGCGGGGAAACGGTAAATTCAAGCGAAACGGCGGGCAAAGCTGCCTCCCAGCGGAAGTTGCCGCCGGTCATGAGCGAGTAGGGTATCTGTGATATCGCCGCGAACAGGAGCATGCGCGAGAGATAGCGCACGCGGTCGGATGTTTTGCGAAAGCCGTTTGTAAGCAGAAAAGCATATACCGGAAAGGCGACTCGCCCGACGGCGCGGAGCTTAAAGCACATATGTCCCGGCAGAACAAACCAGTTTGTGCTGATTGCGTAGCCGATATGGTCAATTATCATGCTGACTGCGGCGATGATTTTAAGGATAAAAACAGACATAATATTCTCCGTGATGAATT
This sequence comes from uncultured bacterium, assembly GCA_945917385.1. Next base: position 1,854 of record CAMEHJ010000161.1, on the reverse strand, counting down.
TATGAAATCATTATACAACGATCTGAGGAAAAATAGCTACATATTTTTAAATTATGCATAGCGCAAATCAAAAAAATACGGACCGATTATGTCGGTCCGTGAATCAGGGTTGTGGGATAAAGATATGAGCCGAGGTCTTTTTCGCAAAAGACCAATTGGATAAGCTGTGATTAGAGGATAATACTTTTATTCGAAAATGTAAAGAGCGAACGGACACTACTTTTGTCGAACGTGAAAAAACCGAATAATCGACACTGTGCGGGGCAAAATATCTGCGATACCAATTTATCAGAGAGGAGACGGACGTTTATGATAATCGACCGTATCGCATTGACCCTTGCCATCATCGGCGGCATTAACTGGGGCAGTATCGGGCTGTTCCGCTTTGACATCGTGGCGTGGCTCTTCGGCGGTCAGACCGCGACTGTCAGCCGCGTTGTATATACGCTGGTCGGACTTGCCGCGCTGTGGTGCGTATCTCTGCTTTTTCGCACGGACAGCATCACCGACGAGGGATAATAGAAAAGAGCTTCCGCTTTCGCTTTCCGAAAACGGAAGCTCTTTGACAAACAGCCAAAAGGAAGCGGAAAACCGCTTCCTTTTGAATTTTTATTTCTTCTTTCTGCCGAAGATGCTTCTGCCGCTCTCGCCGTCGAGGTCGCCCATGGAGGCGGCGAACTGGTGCAGCAGCTCCTTCTGCGTGCTTGTGAGGTTGCTCGGCACCTTTATCTTCACGGAGATGAACTGGTCGCCGCGGCCTGAACCGCGCAGATACGGGATGCCCTTACCCTTGAGGCGGAACACGGCGCCCGGCTGAGTGCCTTCGGGGATGGTGAGCTTCACATTGCCGTCGATGGTCGGAACCTCGATCTCCGCGCCGAGTACGGCCTGGGCGTAGCTGATCTCCTGCTCAAGCAAAACGGAGGTGCCGTCGCGCTCGAAGCGGGCGTGCGGACGCACGGTTACGGTCACAAGCAAATCGCCCGCGGGGCCACCGTTCTTACCGGCGTTGCCCATGCCGGGCTTTGAGATGGTCTGACCGTCGTCGATACCGGCGGGGATATTCACATCAACCTTGTGCTGACGGCGTATGTTGCCCATGCCTCGGCAGGTCTTGCAGGGCTGGTGGATAATCTTGCCCGTGCCCCGGCACTTGGAGCAGGCTGAGGTTGACTGCACCATGCCGAAGGGGGTGCGCTGGGTGGTGCGCACGGAGCCTGTGCCCTTACAGTCGGGGCATATCTCCGGGGTGGTACCCTCGGCACAGCCTGTGCCCTTACAGTCGGAGCACTGCTCTACGCGAGCGACGGTGACCTCCTTCCTGCAGCCGAAGGCCGCCTCCTCAAAGCTGACGGTGACGTCCGCGCGCAGATTCTCGCCCTTTCTGGGGGCGTTGGGGTTTGCGCGGGTACCGCCGCCGAAACCGCCGCCGAAGAATTCGCTGAAGATATCCCCGAAGCCGCCGAAGCCGCCGCCGAAGTCGCCGTTGAAGCCGCCGCCGGCGCTGGGGTCAAATGCCGCGTGACCGAACTGGTCATACTTCTGGCGCTTATCCGCGTCGGAAAGCACTTCATATGCCTCGTTAAGCTCCTTGAAGCGCTCCTCGCAGGCCTTGTCGCCGGGGTGCAGGTCGGGGTGACACTCTTTCGTCAGCTTTCTGTATGCCTTTTTTAATTCGTCCGGTGTGGCGCTTTTCTGCACGCCAAGCACCTCGTAATAGTCTCTTTTTTCTGCCATATAAAACTCCGTATATTATACTGATTCTCTTTTGAAATGTTTAATCAATTATGATGAAACGTTTTAATTAGAGAATCGCATGAGACGGGAATATGTGATTTTCTATGCTGAAAATCA
>CAMEHJ010000160.1 GCA_945917385.1 uncultured bacterium | reverse complement strand
TACAGTACAAACTGATCAGGCGCGCGAGAGCAGAGCCGGGTCACGAAAGTGACAGTGGAATACTCACCCACGGGACAGTAAGCTGATATTACTGGTTTCGTGGGTGTTTTTTATACACGAAGAGCAGGTGCCATTGACAGAGTTATCCTATTATTATATCGGAGGTAACTGATATGGAAACCAAGTCCCGCCGCGAAAGGGCAAAAGCAAAACGCGCACTCAAAAGCACGGAAGAAATCCACGTCACACCGGAGCAGTTTGAAAAAACCGCCGTCAGGGTGTCTGTGGTCAGCGTCGTCGGCAACACCGTACTGTCAGTTTTCAAGCTGATCGCCGGTATCCTTGCCGGCTCCGGCGCCATGGTGAGCGACGCCGTCCACTCGGCGTCCGACGTGTTCAGCAGCTTTATCGTGATAATCGGCGTGAAGATATCCGCCAGAGACTCGGACAGAGACCACCCTTACGGACATGAACGCTTTGAGTGTGTCGCGGCACTTGTTCTTGCGGTCATCCTGCTTGTCACGGGGCTTTTTATCGGTCGCGGTGCGCTTGAAAAAATAACCTCGTCCGGCGCGCAGGGCATCGCCGTGCCGGGCATTGCTGCGCTGATTGCCGCGATAGTCTCCATTGTCGCCAAGGAGGCGATGTACTGGTACACCCGCTTCTACGCGAAGCGGCTCGATTCCGGCGCGCTCATGGCTGCCGCGTGGCACCACAGAAGCGACGCGCTCTCCTCCGTCGGCGCACTTATCGGCATCGCCGGTGCGCGTATGGGACACCCCGTGTTCGAGCCGGTTGCAAGTCTCGTCATCTGCGTGTTCATCGTCAAAGCCGCATACGACATTTTTAAAGACGCCGTCGGCAAGATGGTCGACCACTCCTGCGGCGAGGAGACCGAGCGTGCGCTTATGCTCTGCGCGGCGGAGCAGCCGGGGGTGCTGGGCGTTGACCTTATCCAGACGCGCGTTTTCGGCAACAAGATATATGTTGACATCGAGATTTCCGCAAACGGGGACATCAGCCTGCGCGAGAGCCATGAGATCGCCGAGCGTGTTCACGACGCCATCGAGGCACAGTTTCAGAAGGTGAAGCACATCATGGTTCATGTCAACCCCGCCGAGCAGAAAAAGAGCGATACGGAACAGACAACAGCATAATAAAGCTCCGGCGTGCCGAAATTTTTTCGGCACGCCGATAATTTGTTATGGAATATTAACAACAAGCGAAGAAGAAAATGATATATATAAATCAATACAAAAAAACAAAAACGGAGGCTGTGTTTATGTGCACTGCGGCGACCTACAAGACAAAGGATTTTTACTTCGGCAGAACGTTGGACTATGAGTTTTCCTACGGCGAGGAGATTGTTGTGACGCCGAGGAACTACCCCTTCACGCTGCGCTCAATGGGAAGAATGGAGCGGCACTATGCGCTTATCGGCATGGCGCACGTCGCGGGGGATTACCCGCTTTACTATGAGGCGATAAATGAAAAGGGACTCGGCATGGCGGGCCTGAACTTCGTCGGCAACGCCGTGTATAACGACGCCGTTTCGGGCGCGGACAATGTCGCGCAGTTTGAGCTGATACCGTGGATACTCGGTCAGTGCGCGAGCGTCAAAGAGGCAAAGGTCCTGCTTGAAAAAATCAACATCACGAACGCGACCTTTGGCGAAGGCTATCCGCTTGCCGAGCTTCACTGGCTGATAGCCGACAGCGAGTGCGCGATAACCGTCGAATCCGTGAAGGACGGGCTGAAGGTGTACGATAACCCCGTCGGCGTGCTGACGAATAACCCGCCCTTTGATATCCAGATGTTCATTCTCAATAATTATATGCACCTGTCGTCGTCTTCCCCGGCGAACAGCTTCGGCGGCGGGCTGAAGCTGCACAGATACAGCCGCGGCATGGGCGCCATCGGTCTGCCGGGCGACCTCTCGTCGCAGTCGCGCTTCGTGAGAGTGGCGTTTGTGAAGCAGAACTCGCTCTCCGCCGACACGGAAAACGAGAGCGTCAGCCAGTTTTTCCACATCCTCGGCTCCGTCGACCAGCAGAGAGGCTGCTGCGACATGGGAGACGGCAAGTACGAGATCACGATATATACCTCCTGCTGCAACGCAAGCCGCGGTATTTATTACTACACCACCTACGACAATCACCAGATAAGCGCCGTTGATATGCACAGGGAGGAGCTTGACTCCGCCTCGCTTGTACGCTACCCGGTAATTACCGGAGAGCATATCAACTTCCAGAATTGACACTGTTCGCTCTTGTTATTAGTTACAGCGCTGGTTTCATATCTTACACAAACGCATTGTATAAAGTGCACAGTGGGGTATCGGTGTTTGCCGTGTCATATTTATAACAATTCAACTTGAAGATGACCGTGCAATATGGTAATTTATACACATAAGCACTGACGGACAGGCCGGGCCCCGGCATATTCAGCCCGTGCAGGTATATGGTATAAGAAAGAAAAAAGGAGACACTATCATGGCAAGAGTTATCAAGACCAAGATCACCGAAATGCTCGGTATCCAGTACCCCATCCTCCTCGGCGCAATGCAGGGCCTTACCACTGCCGAGCTTGTTGCCGCGGTTTCCAACGCGGGCGGCCTCGGCGTTATGGCTACCTCCAGCTTCAAGAACAAGGAAGAGCTTCGTGAAGAAATCAAAAAGTGCCAGGCGCTGACCGATAAGCCCTTTGCGGTCAACCTCACTCTTCTTCCCTCCCTCGGCAATTTCGACTATCCCGGTTTCATTGAAGTCTGCATCGAAGAGGGCGTCAAGGTTCTTGAAACCTCCGGCAGAGCGCCCGCACCCTACATGGCGCAGATCAAGGCCGGCGGCCTGAAGGTCATCCACAAGTGCACCACCGTCAAGCACGCCAAGAAGGCTGAGTCCATCGGCTGCGACGCAGTCATCATCGACGGCTGCGAGGCCGGCGGCCACATCGGCGAAAACGACATCAGCTCCTCCGTTCTCTGGCCCGCGGCTGTTGACGCGCTCAGCATCCCCGTTATCGCCTGCGGCGGCGTCGCGGACGGCAGAGGTCTTGCCGCGGCATTTATCTACGGCTGCGAAGGCGCGACCGTCGGCACCCGCTTCTTCCTCTCCGATGAGGCTCCCGCCTGCGCAGAGGTCAAAAAGGATGTTGCGGAGACCGCAACCGAGATGGACACCATCCTCGTCACCCGCAGATACACCAATACCGCCCGTATGCTCAAGCGCGGCCTTGCCATCAAGATCAGAGAGATGGAGGACGGCGGCGCATCCTTCGCAGAGGTATGCCAGTACCAGAACCAGGCCCATATGAAGCACCTGTTTGATACCGGCGACTTTGAGAACGGCATCCTCACCATCGGCGAGAGCGTCGGACTTATCCACGACGTTCTGCCCGTCAAGACCATTATCGACAACATGGTCAGCCAGTGCCTTGAGTGCATGGGCAGATTTGAAGAATAAGCTCACATAGCTCACACTTGTATATAATCCTCCCTCGCACGAACCCTCTGCGGATTTCCGCAGAGGGTTCAAGTCGTCTGTGAGCGCAGTCTTATCTGAGGGAGCTTTCTGTGAAGCTGGCCGACGGATTGTTTGCGATTTGACTGAATCTCTCCTTCCGTCAAAAACTTCGTTTTTGACATTTCCCTCGTCATCAGGAGGGCAAGGAGAAGAGGTCCTTTGACTAAATCGGGTACTTTTTCGAAAGTACCCGATTCCGCTTTTCTTGAATATCTTACCTGTTCAGGTTTCTGGCTATTGTCTTTATTACCTCGTCAATTACGATAGGCTTTGACAGATGTCCGTTCATGCCGGCGTCGAGAGACGCCTGCACATCCTCGGCAAAGGCGTTCGCCGTCATTGCGATGATCGGGATGCTTTCGGCATCCGGACGGTTTTTCAAACTGCGGATGGCCTTTGTAGCTTCATACCCGTTCAGCTTAGGCATCATGACGTCCATAAGAATCAAATCAAATGTGCCCGGCGCCTTCTCGGCAAAGAGTCTTACCGCC
>CAMEHJ010000159.1 GCA_945917385.1 uncultured bacterium | reverse complement strand
CAAGGAGGTTTTCAATACCTTCGTTGACCCCAAAAGGCACATGCCCCCCGATATCACCCAGCTCACCGGCATCCGCGACAGCGACGTTGCCGGTGCCCCCGATGAGCGCGAGGCGATGGAGAAGTTCATTGCCTTTATCGGCGAGCGTCCGATAATCGCCCATAACGCCCACTTTGACGTCGGGTTTATGAGCGCGGCGGCAAACCGCCAGGGGCTTAAATTCTCCCCCGTCTTTCTGGACACCCTCGCTCTGTCGCAGGCGCTTTTGCCGGAGCTGAAACGCTTCAAGCTGGATATCGTGTCAAACCATCTCGGTCTGCCGCAGTTTAACCACCACCGCGCCTCGGACGACGCGATGGTCGTCGCCCGCATGATGGGAAAGTTTCTGCCGATGCTTTCACAGCAGGGCGCAAAGACCGTGGACGATATCGAGACCGTCTACCATTCGCTCAAGCGCACCGACGTCGCCAAGACCCACCATATGATACTGCTTGTAAAGAATAAGACCGGTCTGAAAAACCTTTACAAGATGATATCCCAGTCCTATCTCAAGTATTACCACCGCACCCCCAACATCCCGAAGAGCCTGCTTATCCAGCACCGCGAGGGCATCCTCGTCGGTTCCTCCTGCGGCATGGGAGAGCTTTACGGCGCCGTCATGAAGGGCGCGTCGAACAGAGAGCTTGAGAAGATAGCCTCGTTCTATGACTATCTTGAAATCCAGCCCATCTGCAACAACGGCTTTCTGGTGGATAACGGCATCGTCAAAGACGTGTCCGTCCTACAAAACTATAACCGCACGATCCTTGAGCTTGGCAGAAAGCTCAATAAGCCTGTCATCGCCGCCTCTGACGTACACTTCCTCGACCCCGAGGACGAGCAGTACCGCCACATTCTCCAGGCGGCGAAGCAGTTCAGCGACGCGGACAGAAGCTGCCCCATCTACTTCAGAAATACCGAGGAGATGCTGGCGGAGTTTGCCTATCTCGGCGAGGAGACGGCGAAGGAGGTCGTTATCACCAATACCCGCGCCATCGCGGACATGGTGGAGGAGATAGAGCTTCTGCCGAAGGAGCTGTTCCCCCCGAAGATCGAAAATTCCGCCGAACAGCTCCGCGACCTTGTCTACGGCAAGATGCACCGCATCTACGGCGAAAATCCGCCGAGCATCGTGCAGGAGCGTGTCGATACGGAGCTTAACACCATCCTCAGCCACCATTACGACGTTATCTATATGTCGGCACAGAAGCTTGTGCAGAACTCTCTTGAGCACGGCTACCTCGTCGGCAGCCGTGGCAGTGTCGGCTCGTCCATCGTTGCATATATGTCCGGCATCACCGAGGTCAACTCCCTCCCGCCGCACTATGTCTGCCCCAAATGCCAGTACAGCGAGTTTATTACCGACAACAGCTACGGCTGCGGCGCGGATATGCCTGAGAAAAACTGCCCGCAATGCGGCACGATGCTTCGCAGAGACGGCTTCAATATCCCCTTCGAGACCTTCCTCGGCTACCCCGGCAACGAAAAAACGCCCGATATCGACCTGAACTTCTCCGGCGAATATCAGGCGAAGGCGCATAAATATACCGAGGTGCTGTTTGGCTCCGACCATGTTTTCCGCGCCGGCACCATCGGCACTCTCGCGGAAAAGACGGCCTACGGCTATGTCAAAAAGTACCTTGAGGAGCGCGGCATCACCGCCACCAAGGCGGAGGAAAACCGTCTCGCGCAGGGGCTTGTCGGCATAAAGCGCACCACGGGCCAGCACCCCGGCGGCCTTGTTGTCATCCCGCAGGACATGGACGTCACGGACTTCTGCCCCGTGCAGCACCCCGCCGACGACCCGAACAGCGACATCATCACCACCCACTTTGAATATCACTGCATGGAGGATAATCTGCTGAAGCTCGACGAGCTTGGACACGATGACCCCACCATGATAAGGATGATGGAGGATATGACCGGCGTGAACGCGCAGGAGATATCCCTCTCAGACCCTGACACCATGGCTATCTTCACGACGCCCACCGTGCTCGGTCTGCCGGACGACGACCCCATCATCGGCAAAACAGGCAGTATAGGCGTTCCCGAATTCGGTACGCCCTTCACCCGCCAGATGCTTGTCGATACCCAGCCCAAACAGTTTGATACCCTCATCCGTCTGTCGGGCTTCTCCCACGGTACGGACGTGTGGGCGGGCAATATCCACGACCTCGTCGTAAACGGCATTGCCGACGTCAACAGCGCTATCGGCTGCCGCGACGATATCATGATTTATCTCATCTCAGTGGGTATGGAGCCTTCACTTGCCTTCAAGACGATGGAGGCAGTGCGTAAGGGCAAGGTCAAAAAGAGTGGGGAATTTCCCGGCGATGCCGAGGCGCAGATGAGAAGCTTCGGCGTGCCCGACTGGTACATAGAGTCCGCCCGTAAAATAGCCTATCTCTTCCCGAAGGCGCACGCGGTGGCTTACGTCATGATGGCTTTCAGAATCGCGTGGTTCAAGGTGCATGAGCCGCTTGCCTTTTACAGCGCCTACTTCTACCGCCGCAGTCAGAAGGGCGGATTTGACGCCAAGATGATGACCGGCGGCACGGACGCCGTGCGCCGGAAGATAAACGAGATGCGCCGCCGCCAGCTCAGCGCGAACGAGGAAGACCTGCTCACAACGCTTGAGGCGGTGTATGAGTTCAATATGCGCGGCTTTGAGTTTGCACCCATCGACCTCTATTCCTCGGACGCGACCAAGTTTCTCATAACCGACGACGGCAGACTGCGCCCGCCCTTCGTGTCCGTGTCCGGTCTCGGTGAGACCGCCGCGCTCGACCTTGCCGCCTGCAAGGACAGGAAGGAGCATTTCATCTCCGTTGAGGAGGTCAGCATGGCGTGCCCGAAGGTGTCGCAGACCCACCTTGAGACGCTAAAGGAGCTGGGCGCGCTCGGTGATATGCCGGATACCAGCCAGATAACGCTTTTTTAAGGAGCAAACAAATGAGTATTTCACCCGAAAAAATACTTGAAGCCATGGTTGCCGCCGAACGCGAGGCGGCGGAGCTTGTGATGCACGCCCACGGTATCATTACCGAGGAAAAGACCGGTGCGCGCGATGTCGTCACCGATTACGACAGGCGCGTGCAGACTCTGCTCATAGAGAGACTGAGCGCCGCCGTTCCGGGCGCGGCGTTTTTCTGCGAGGAAAGCGGCGTTCAGAACAGCACGGGCGCTGAAAACGTCTTTGTCATCGACCCCATCGACGGAACGATGAACTTTGTACGGGGCATGCACAATAGCTGCATCTCGGCGGCGCTGATGCAGAGCGGTGTAATTACCGCCGCGGCGGTGTATAACCCCTATGTTGACGAGCTTTTTACCGCCCTTCGCGGCAAGGGCGCGTACTTGAACGGCAGGCGCATCCACACGGAGGACGCACCGCTTCGCGAGACGGTGTTCTGCTTCGGCTCATCTCCGTATAATCAGGCCAAAACGGACGAGAGCTTTCGGCTTGCACGCATCGCCTTTGACCATAGCCTTGACCTGCGCCGCTTCGCCTCGGCGGAGCTTGATCTGTGCAGTGTCGGCGCCGGCAGGGCGGGGCTGTATTTCGAGCTGGAGGTCTCGTTCTGGGACTATGCGGCAGGCTCGCTTATCGTCGAGGAGGCCGGCGGCGTGTGTACGGATATAAACGGCGCGCCCCTCCCGCTCGACGGGCGCAAGACCTCCATCCTCGCCGGCAGCCCTCAGGCTCACGCGGATTTCCGAAAGCTTATTTAAAACGAATAACGCGGGTCATTCGACCCGCGTTCGTTTTGTCAAAAATCGTATTTTTCGCCGTAGGGGACGGGCGCAGGGTTCCCGTCCCGAAAAACTTGGCTCTCCCTGTGGGAGAGCTGTCGCCGCAGGCGACTGAGAGGGCTTACTTGGCTCTCCCTCTGGGAGAGCTGTCGCCGCAGGCGACTGATAGGGCTTACTTGGCTCTCCCTCTGGGAGAGCTCAGTCTGTCAAAAAACTACCCAAACGCCCCCGTTTCTGGTAAAATAGGAACG
>CAMEHJ010000158.1 GCA_945917385.1 uncultured bacterium | reverse complement strand
CGCCGCACTCCCCTCCCTCATGGAGCGCGGTGGGCTTCCTGCGCTCGTTTCCGGGCTTTCGGCGGTACACCGCGCAAATCTGGCGGCGGCGCTGAAAAACAAAACGGACAGACCCATGTTCGTTATCGCGCCGGACGACACGGCGGCGGAGAACATGGCAAACGACCTGCGCTCCATGCTGAAAATGGACGTTGCGACGCTCACGATGCGCGACTTCGTGTTCTATAACGCGGAGGCCGTGTCAAGACAGGCAGAGCAAAGGCGCATAGCCGCGCTGTACGCACTGGCAAAGGGCGAGGCGTCCGTCGCGGTCGCGTCGGTTTCGGCGCTTTCTCAGAGGACGCTCCCGCCCAATGTGCTTATCGAAGCTGCCTTTACTATCGAGGACGGCAAGCCCTGCCCGCCGGAGGAGGCGGAGCGCGCGCTGCTTCGCTGCGGCTATACCGCGACTGAGCAGGTAGAGGGGCCGGGGCAGTTTGCGCGGCGCGGCGGCATACTCGACTTCTATTCTCCCCGCGACCACGCGCCCGTGCGCGTTGAGTTCTGGGGCGACGATATCGATTCCATGTCCTACTTCGACATCGGCACCCAGCGCCGCACGGACAGACTCGAAAAATGCACCATTCTCCCCGCGGCGGAGACGCTGCCCGCGCTTACCGAGGGTGGTGCGGAGGCGCTTGCCGCCGGGATAGAGACGATGAGTGCGCGCTATGCGAAGAGAAGAAGCAGTGAAAACGCGGCGTCTCTTGCCGCCGCCATGCGCGCGGACGCGGACAGACTGAAAAACAAGGTCTCCATGCCGGACGCGGACAGATACCTGCCGCTTATCTACCCCTTCGCCTGCGGCGCGGACTATATCCCCATGGACGCCATGGTGTTTATAGACCAGTCGGCACGCTGTGCCGAGCGGCTGCGCGACTTTGCAAAGCAGCTCACGGAAGACCTTCGCGAGCTGCAGCGCCGGGCGCAGACGCCCTTCGGCGCGGAGGAGTTTATGCTCGCGCCCGACGCACTCTTTAAGCGCATGGACGATTACCCCGTGTATATGGCGGAGGCGTTCACCGTGGGACGCATCCCGATACAGCCGAAAACGCTCACGAGCATTGCGGCAAAGCAGCTCCCCTCCTACGCAGGCTCTGCGCAGACGGCGGCGGACGATGTAAGTTTGTACTTAAAGCAGGACTACCGCGTTGTAGTTCTCGCCGGGGACGAGCGCAGAGCCGGGGTGCTGCGCGACTTTTTCGCCTCTAAGGGCATCAGCGCTCAGATATACGAAAATGCCGATAAGCTGCCCGAAAACGGACGCTGCGCCATATGTGTCGGCGCGCTCTCGGCGGGCATCGAGTATCCGGAGCTGAAGCTCGCGGTGCTGACGGATGCACAGATGCTCCGCCCGCAGGGGAAAAGGGCGAAAGCCACAAAGAAGCTCGGCCCCAACCGCAAGCGGATAGAGTCATATTCCGACCTCTCCGTCGGGGACTATGTGGTGCACGAAAACCACGGCATAGGCCGCTTTGCGGGTATAGAAAAGGTGCGCGTAGACGGGCTTGAAAAGGACTACATCAGGATAAACTACGCCGGAACCGACACGCTCTTTGTCCCCGCGACGCAGCTTGACATGGTGACAAAGTATACGGGCGCGGGCGAGGATAAGCCGGTCAGACTGTCGAAAATGGGCGGTACCGAGTGGGCAAAGACGCGCACTCGCGCAAAGCACGCGGCAAAGGACATGGCAAACAAGCTCATCGCCCTGTATGCCGAGCGTCAGCGACTGCCCGGCTACGCCTTCTCGCCCGACAGCGAGTGGCAGCGTGAGTTTGAAGACAACTTCGGCTACACCGAGACGGACGACCAGCTGAGGTGCGTGGCTGAAATCAAGCGGGATATGGAGTCGTCGGTGCCGATGGACAGACTGCTCTGCGGCGACGTCGGCTTCGGGAAAACGGAGGTCGCGCTGCGCGCGGCGATGAAATGCGTGCTTGACGGGAAGCAGGCGGCGATACTCGTGCCCACCACGGTGCTCGCGCAGCAGCATTACCAGACGGCGCTCCGCCGCTTCTTCGGCTTCCCGGTGAATATCTCGGTGCTGAGTCGCTTTACCGCAGGCGCGCAGAGCGCCAAAACCGTGTCGGATATCGCAAACGGGAAGTGCGACCTTGTAATCGGCACGCACAGACTGCTGTCAAAGGATATCAAATTCAAAAATCTGGGACTTCTCATTGTTGATGAGGAACAGCGCTTCGGCGTTACGCACAAGGAGCATATCAAGGAGCTGAGCCGGGGCGTGGACGTACTCACGCTGTCGGCAACGCCGATACCGCGCACGCTGAACATGGCGATGTCCGGTATCCGCGATATGTCCACCATCGAGGAGCCGCCCGAGGACAGACTTCCCGTGCAGACCTTCGTGATGGAGCACGACTGGGACATCGTAGCCGACGCCATCCGCCGCGAGATTCAGCGCGGCGGGCAGGTCTACTACCTGCATAACCGCGTCGAGGATATCGAGCGCACAGCGCTCAGGCTCCGAAAGCTGCTTGACGGTGTGAGCATCGCGGTGGCGCACGGCAAGATGGATAAGACCATGCTCGCAAATGTGATGGAGAGCGTCTCGAACGGCGAGGTGCAGGTGCTTGTCTGCACGACGATCATCGAGACCGGCATCGACATCCCGAACGTCAACACCCTCATCATCGAGGACGCGGACAGACTCGGCCTTGCCCAGCTCCACCAGATACGCGGGCGCGTCGGCCGCTCGACGCGCAGGGCCTCCGCCTACCTCACGTTCCGGCGCGACAAGGTGCTGACGGAGGACGCGGAAAAGCGTCTGAACGCCATACGCGACTTTGCGCAGTTCGGCTCCGGCTTCAAGATCGCCATGCGCGACCTTGAAATACGCGGCGCGGGCAATCTCCTGGGCGCGGAGCAGTCGGGGCACATGACCGACGTGGGCTACGATATGTATATGAAGCTTCTCAGCGAGGCGGTGCTGGAGGCACGCGGCATCCCCGTCGAGCAGCGGGCGGATTGCTCGGCTGATCTGGCGGTGTCCGCGAACATCCCTGAGCGCTATATCTCCTCCCCCGAACAGCGCATGGACATCTACCGGCGCATCGCGCTTATCCGTACCGAGGAGGAGGCGGACGACCTGACCGACGAGCTTATCGACCGCTTCGGGGAGACCCCTCCGGGCGTGAACGCGCTCATCCACGTCGCACTTCTGCGCGGCGAGGCGGGGAAAGCCGGCATCACCGACATCTCGCAGAAGCAGGGCTATCTTCGCTTCACGGTCACGGATTTTGACATGGAGAAGGTCTCCGCGCTCTACGCCATGCCGGAGTATAACGGCAGGCTCCATGTCGAGGCGGGGTCTAAACCCTGCCTGAGACTCAAAGTAAAGAACAAAAACCGCGTCATCGACGAGGCGCGGCGCTTCACCGCCGACTGGGCATCGTTTACAAAAAAGACTTGTTAGTTTAAGCGGATGATGCTACTATGTGTAACATAATGCACTCAGGAGGAAAAAGAATGGAAAAGGAAACGCTGAACCAAGAGGAGACCGTCAATACCACACTTGAGGAGACTGCTCCGGTCGAGGGAAACGCTCCCGCAGAGGAAGCCGCCCCGGTTGAGGAAAAGGCCGTCTCTCCCGCAGAGATGAAGCGAAAGGACAGCCGAGTGGGGCTTATCGTTCTGTGCGTGTGCGCGCTCGCGGTGCTGCTGCTGATTGCGGCAAAGTTTATCTCCGGCGGCAAAGCGGAAACTGCGCCCGCCCCCGCCGAGACCACAGCGGAAGAAACGCAGACCGAAGCGACAGCCGAGCCTATTGAGATACCTGCCGTTGACTATGACAGACTGTACGCCCTGCACGAGCCGGACGAGGTCGTTGTGACCGTCGGCGGCGAGGACGTTACATGGGACGAGTATTTCTGCTGGCTCTATATGAACGCGGGGCAGGTGGAAAGCTTCTTCCAGCAGGCCGCGACCTACTACGGCACCGAGCTTAAATGGACGGACAGCTATTCCGACGAGCAGACCTACTCGGACTTTGTGATAAG
>CAMEHJ010000157.1 GCA_945917385.1 uncultured bacterium | reverse complement strand
CTGTGTACTTTCCTGTATCTCGCTGTTCCTGACGGCGGGAGGTGTGCTGTGCATCGGCGCACTTGGCGCGTGCTTCATGCTGCTGCTCGTCTCGGTTGACTTCCTTGGGAACAAAAGATTCAATAAATTTTTTCTTGCGGCATTTCTTGCCATTGTTGTGGGTGATTTGCTGAACACCCTTGCACCGGGGAATTATGTGAAATACGGAATGAGCCAAGGCACAAGCCTGCTCAGCAACCTGCCGGGAGTAATATTCGCCTCGCTGCGTGCCGTATTTCAGGGGAATGTCTATCTGTTCGGGAACACGGTTTTTGTGGCGTTCCTGTTTGCTGCAGTGTGTATCGGATGGTCGGCAAACATAAAGCTCAGTAAAATCCAGACGGCTGCCGCACTTGTGATTCTGGCGTTCACTCCTGCCGTTACGATTTTCCCGGTCATGCTTGGCTACAACGGCGGCGGAATCGAAGCACTCGTCAACAGAAATGAATTTGTCCTGTATATGGCCATAATCCTCTGCGACGAGCTTTTTGCGGCGACGGCTGCAAACGCGGTGAGAACGGCAGAAATTATCAAAAAACCGATAGTGGTGATGGCTGCCTGCCTGACACTTGCGCTTACGGCGCTCAACGCGGGAAGCCTGGCGAACGCGGTTCCGGTGAAGATAACGGAGAACCTCAGAAACGGGAAAATACAGTCTTTTGCCGCCGGATGGCACAATATTTTCGCATATATGAATGATAGCCCCGGTGAGGATATCATACTGATTGAAATGCCTGTGCCGTGCGTCGGAGTGATGGACCTTGAGTTTCCGTCGAATCCCGAGAGCGCTGAGGTGCGCGCAGTAGCGGAATGCTTCAATAATGCACATATCTACACGGGCTATTACATAAGCCAGCATCCGGAAGTCCTCAAATAATAAAAGCTCTGTCCCTTGCGGTTAAGCCAAGGGACAGAGTTTTTTACTTCTTATAACCGGTCTGCATATCCACGACGTTCCTGAGCGGCTTGCCGTTCAGCACGGCGTCGGTATTGTATATCGCAATATCGACAATGCGGCGCAGGGTTTCCGCGAGGTGGAACTGGCCGGAGATATGCGGGGTGATGATAACATTCTCCTCACCCCAGAGCGGATGCTCCGCCGGGAGCGGCTCGGGGTCGGTCACGTCGATACCGGCGGCGTAAATCATCTTTTCATGAACCGCGCGGTACAAATCGTCCGTCACGACGGCGTTTCCACGCCCGCCGTTTAAGAAAATCGCGCTCTTTTTCATGCGGGAGAAGGCGTCGAGGTTGAACCTGCCGCGCGTGTCGGGGGTGTTCGGCAGAATGGACAGCACGACGTCCGCACGCGGCAGCAGCTCGTCAAGCTCCTGCGTCAGATGCAGCTCGTGCACGCCTTCGGGACATTCGCCGCCGCGCCGCTTGACGCCGATGACATACGCGCCGAGCGCCGAGCACATCCGCGCGAAGGCAAGTCCGATATCTCCGAGCCCGACAACAAGCACGGTCATGTCGGTAATCGACTCCACCGTACCTCTGTCGCCCCAGACGCGCTCGCGCTGGTCGTCGCGGTAGAGGTGTAGCTTCTTTATAAGCGAGAACATGACGGCGAACATATGCTCGCTCACGGCCTTGCTGTATGCGCCGGTGGCGTTCGTGAGCACCGTCGTGGGCGCGAGCACACCGGCGGGGGTGTACTGGTCGGTTCCCGCGGAATTGAGCTGGAGCAACTCAAGCCTTTCCGAACCGTGGATAAACTCTGCGGGGACGTTGCCGAGAATGATTTCGGCGCTCTGCACATCACGCTCGGTCACGGTCTTTTCGGTTGAATAGATTACCCGGCAGCCCGCCGCCGCGCTCTCAAGCCGGGCGCGCTGCTCATCGTTCATGGGAATTACGGAAAGTATTGTTTTCATATCGCTCTCCTAAAGATATTGATATTGTCATTTTACATGAATCCTTGCGCAGTGTAAACCCGTTTCTAATTCTTAATAAACTATAAAATAAAACCGCCAGCTCTTTTCAAGCGATGAAATAAGTAATATAATCGCATAAAACCAAGAAAAGCGCCTCGCCGCAGGGCGGGGAAGAAAGGAGACACAGATGATAAATCCGGGTCAGTACACCCCGCCGAACGGAAACGGCACTTCCGGCGGCTCCGGCTGGGGGACAAGGCTCAAAAAAGTGAAACGGACGGTACTGATTGTTCTCGCGGTACTGCTGATAGGCGCGGTCATATCGGGCGGCGTGTATCAGCTTGAGGAGGACGAGTACGCCGTTATCACGACCTTCGGCAAGCCGAGCGTCGTCAGCACTTCGGGATTGAAGTTCAAGATCCCGCTCATCCAGCAAAAGCAGATCGTATCCAAGACCGTCAAGGGCTTCACCATGGGCTATGACAAGGCGACGAACCAGACGATCGAGGATGAGGCGGTAATGATCACCGTGGACTTCAACTTTGTCGATGTCGATTTCTATGTGGAGTACCGCGTCACGGACCCCGTGAAGTACCTGTACAACAGCCAGCAGCCCGAAGCGATACTCAAGATGCTCTGCCAGAGCTATATCCGCGACACCATCGGCCTTTACACGGTGGACGACGTTATAACCACCGGCAAGGCGCAGATTCAATCGGATATCCGAGAGAAGATTACAAAGCGGCTTGAGCAGGAGAATCTCGGCATCACGCTCGTGAACATCACCATGCAGGACGCGGAGCCGCCCACATATGAGGTGCAGCAGGCGTTCAAGGCCGTGGAGACCTCCAAGCAGGAGGCGGACACCGCCATAAATAATGCCAACAAGTACGCAAACGAAGTTCTGCCCGCCGCCAAGGCCGACGCCGACGAGATTCTCCGTCAGGCAGAGGCGTACAAGGAGGCGCGCATCGCGCAGGCAAACGGTCAGGCGACCCGCTTTACCGAGCTTTATCAGGAGTACAGCAAGTACCCGGAGGTCACGCGCCGCCGCCTGTACTATGAAATGATTCAGGAGATTTTCCCGAATATCAAGGTAATTATCCTCGGAGAGGACGGCACGAACACCGTACTCCCGCTGGACAGCTTCACTGATTAAGGGGGTGACGGAATGAACGTGAAAGGTAAAAAAGGCAAAATCGCCGGTTCTCTTGCCGTAGTCATCATTGTCGCCGCGCTTATCGTGCTGCTCAATTCCGTCTACGTCGTTCAGCCGAACAAATACGGCATCGTGCGCCAGTTCGGCGCCGTTGTCGATGTGAAGAGCGAGCCGGGGCTTTATCTCAAGGCGCCCTTCGTGCAGGAGTATTCGACCCTGCCCAAAACCGTTCTGCTCTACGACGTTCCCGTGAGCGACATGATATCCGCAGACAAGACCTCACTCATTGCCGACTGCTTCGTTATATGGGAGATAGACGACCCGCGTCTGTTCATCGAGACGCTGTCCGGAAACCTCTCCACCGCCGAGGGGCGTATCGACGCGAATGTCTATAACGCGATGAAAACCGTTATGAGCTCCATGACGCTTGAGGAGATAGTCTCCGGCCGTGACGGCGAGCTTGTCAGCGCGATAATGAACAATCTCGGTGACTCGTTTGAGAAATACGGCATCCACATCATCGCTGTGGAGACGAAGAAGATAGACCTGCCGGACGACAACAAGAGCGCCGTCTACACCCGCATGATAAGCGAGCGCAACAACATTGCCGCCTCCTATCTCGCGGAGGGCGAGGCAAAGGCCAAGGAGATACGCAACGAGGCGGATAAGAAGGTCACTATCCAGCTCGCCGAGGCCAACGCCAAGGGCGAGATACTCAAGGCCGAGGGCGACGCCGAGTATATGCGCATACTCAGCGAGGTCTATGACAGCGAGGATGAAGCGGAATTTTATTCCTTTATGATAGGTCTTGACGCGATGGAAGCGTCGATGACCGGGGAGGAAAAGACCATCGTCCTCGACCCCTCAAGCCCCATCGCACAGCTCTTTAATTAAAATAAGAACATGAAAAAGGACGCGCCTTGGCGCGTCCTCAGCTTGTCAAAGAAGTCCCTGCTTTCGTTAGGCGAAAGCAGGGACATCGGCA
>CAMEHJ010000156.1 GCA_945917385.1 uncultured bacterium | reverse complement strand
CCAAGTGGGGGATGCCGTTTACCCTCTCAGCCGGTGGAGACTTGTCCTCTGCCCTCTCAGTCAGCCTCGCCGACAGCTCTCCCAAAGGGAGAGCCAAGTGGGGGATGCCGTTTACCCTCTCAGCCGGTGGAGACTTGTCCTCTGCCCTATCAGCCAGCTTCGCTGACAGCTCTCCCAGAGGGAGAGCCAAGTAAGGATATCTTGTATTTTTTGAGAAAAACCGGATTTTTGACGCGATGAAAAACACCGGAGAAAATTCCCCGGTGTTTTCCTTGCACTGTATTTTAATGTCTTATGCCATGGGTTTTCCGTCGGGGGTAAAGAGGGGCAGGGGTGCGAGAGTGATGATGTCATCCCTGTTCCAAGCGTCGCCCTCCGCGAGCACAGCCATGCGTCCGACGATATTGCCGCCCGCCTTTTTGACAAGCTCCTCCACCGCCCTGAGAGACTCGCCGGTGGAGATAACGTCGTCAATGATAATGACGCGCTTGCCGTTCATTTTCGCCGCGTCCTCGCTGTCGATGATGAGACGCTGCTCGTCGGCGGTGGTGATGGACTTGACTCTCACCTCAAAAATGCCCTTCATGTATGCCTTTGCCTTTTTGCGGGCGACGATATAGTCGTTCGCGCCGCTCTGCCGCGCCATCTCGTAGATGAGCGGTATCGCCTTCGCTTCGGGGGCAATGAGGTAATCGTACTCCGGTGCGCGCTTGAGCAGCTCTCTTGCACAGTGCTCGGTCAGTTCGACGTCTCCGAAGATAACGAACGCGCCGATGGAGAGAGTATCGCTCACCGGGCAGATGGGAAGCTGTCTTTTAAGTCCGGCAATATCTATCTCGTAGGTCATCTGATTTTCCTCCTGAAATAATCGGTATATAGCATTATTATTTTATCCCATTTCAGGGAAAAATCAAGCCTGTTTTCAGCCTATATCCACGTCTCCGACCAGCTTTTCGCCGTCGTAGCTGAGATTTGTGGTGTTGAAGGACGTGAGCGCGGAGCCTTTATTGTCGTGAATGCGGCAACCGTCAACCGCCACGTCGGAGCAGCTGTTCAGATAAATGCCGCAGCCGCCGTTGTCATGGATCTCGGTGGACAGGATGCTGACGCCGCTGCAGGTATGCAGATTGATGCCGTTGTAAGAGCAGTCATAGATCTCGCAGCCGTTCACGGTCATTGTGCGGCAGCCGGTAGCGTTGATGCCGACGACGCCGCAGCCGTAGAGCGCACAGCCCTCGACGGTGACATAGGTGCAGCCGTCCAGATACAAAACGCCGCCCGTGCAGGAACCCGGCTCCTCGGTATGGCCGGCGGTGAAGTTTTTGAGTGTGATGTTCGAGCAGCTTTCAAAGCTGAGCACATCCGCGTACCTCGGCTCGGCCCGGACGGTCACGGATTCTGCTGTCTCCGCCGCTATCGTCAGTCCGTCCACGCCGCTGATAATAAGCTCGGGGCCGTCATAGCTCTCCTGCCAGTAGTAATACTCCCCTCCGACAGCGCCGTAGCCCTCGGCGGAGGCGAGGTCGTAAACGCCGGCCTCAAGGAAGATGGAAGCGCCCGGCGCGATGGCGTTCAGCAGCTCATCCACGGTGGAGACGCGGATATATCCGTCGCCGTCTGTCTCGGAGGCGGTATCGGCGGGTGCGGTTCTGGGCTTTGCCGTCCAGGAAACGTCGCTCTGCTTCATGGATGCAAGGTCGGAGCCGGAGAGCGTCTCGCCGTCTATGGCGCAGACAAGCTCGTTTGCCGTGCCGTACCACGGAGAGTCGAAGAACCATGCGGCGCTGCCCTTTTCAATAGAGCAGTTTTCGACGACGGCGGGGTACTTTGCGCAGAAGAACATCCCCTCGAAGCCGTTGCCGCTTACCGTATTTCCGCCGAAGTACACGCCCTTTGAGTACGAGCAGGCGAGCATGGCGGAGCCGTTATTGTCGTGAATATCGCTGTTGATAACGGCAATCTCGGCGGAGTTTTCCACCGCAAAAAGCCCCGCGCCTATCGCTGCGCAGTCGAAAATCTCGCAGTTTTCAAAGCGTATATCGTAGCAGCCGATTATCCAGGACGCGCCGTAGCTGCAGTCGTATATCTCGGTATTCTTTACTGAAATACTGTCACTGTACTCCGCCTGCACGCCGATGGTGCCGCAGCCGAAGAGCGCGCAGTCATCGACCGTGACGCCCCGGCAGTTGCCCAGATACAAGACCCCTCCGGAGCATACACCCGCGCCCTCAACATGGCCGAGGGTGATGTTTTTCAGCGTGAGGTTCTCACAGTTCATAAAGTTCATTACGGTCGCGTATCGCGGCAGGGCGCTGATTATTGTCTTTTCCGCGTCCTGCGCCTCTATGGTGAGGTCTTGCACATCGCTGATCATAAGCTGGCTCCCGTCGCCCGTCTCCAGCCATGAGTAAGTGCCGCCGGTCCCGCTGCCGTAGGACTCGGCCTTGCTCAGGTCGTACACGCCGGGGGCGAGATATATGTGAGCGCCGTCCTTTATCGCGGCAAGCATATCGTCAATGTTGTCAACCTCCACCGCACCGTCGGGAATCTCCGCGGCTTCAGCGGACTGAACCGGCGCGGCCGTGGTCTGTGCCGGTGCGCCTGCGCCGCCGCAGCCCGCGAGCAGCAGCACGCAGAGCGTAAGGGAGAGCAGCGCCGTATATTTTCTGTTTCTCATTTTTGTACCGCCTTTCTTTTGAGATGCTTACAAGCTATCACAAAACGCGCGAATTGTCATGCCTTTACGACGAGGTTTAAGAATTCTTCATGCGAAACCGGCTCGTTTATTAAATGAAGTTAAGAAACGCCGCCCCGAAAACGGGGCGGCGCACCGCTCATTCCTGTTTGTTAGGTCTTCTTTTGCTCTACCCCAACTATTGACATAGAGCCCAAATGCAAAAGCCCGTTCTGGTTTGATTCCAAAACCGGCTTTTTCTACAAATTGTCAGGACCACCTGTATAACGGGTGGTCCTGAGTTTTGAGCTTTTCGGCAATTACTTGCCCATGTTCATCTGAGCGGCGACTTCTGCGGCGAAGTCCTCCTGCTTCTTCTCGATGCCCTCGCCCTTGACGTAGTGGATAGCGTCAACGAAAGCGATGGAACCGCCGAGCTTCTTTGCGGCGTCCTTGATGTAGCCTTCGACGGAGCCGGAGAAGAGGTCGGAGCGGACGAAATCCTGCTGGAGCAGGCAGTTCTCTTTGTAGTAAGCGTTGATCTTACCGGCGGCGATCTTCTCCTTGATCGCGGCGGGCTTGGAAGCCATCTTCGGGTCGTTGTCCATGAGAGCGACCTGAACCTCAAGCTCGTGGTCGATGTCGGCCTGGGGAACAAGAGCCTTGTCCCAGAACTTGGGATTCATAGCGGCGATCTGCATGGCGACGTTCTTGCCGACCTCGGTCGCGTCACAGCCCTCAGCCTTGAGGTTGACGAGCACGCCGTGGGTGCCGCCTGCGTGGACGTAAGCGACGGAGGTGTTCTCGGTGAAGAGAGCAAAGCGGCGGATCTGGAGGTTCTCGCCGATGGACATGACCTTTTCGGGGATGGTCTCTGCGACGGTGAGCTCGGTGCCGTTGTACTTGCAGTTCATGAGAGCGTCAACATCGGCGGGCTTGTTCTGAAGAATGGTGGCGGCGATGTCCTTGACGAAGGCGACGAAGAGGTCGCTCTTTGCGCAGAAGTCGGTCTCGCAGTTGACTTCAACAACGACGCCGCAGCCGCACTCGGGGCAGACGGTAGCGTAAGCCATACCTTCGGCGGCGACGCGGCCGGCCTTCTTTGCGGCCTTTGCAAGGCCCTTCTCACGCAGCCAGTCGACTGCCTTTTCCATATCGCCATCGGTAGCCTGGAGAGCCTTCTTGCAGTCCATCATACCGACATTGGTCATTTCGCGGAGAGTTTTAACGTCCTGAGCGGTGAATGCCATTTTTCATTTCCTCCTATAAAATCGTTTGAAAAGCAAAGGGGCGTTATGCGCCCCTTTTTTCATTTTTTAATTATTCTGCGGCGACAGCCTCTTCGGCAGCCTCTGCGTCAACGCCCTGACGGCCTTCCTGAACGGCGTTTGCCATGGTGGAAGCGATCA
>CAMEHJ010000155.1 GCA_945917385.1 uncultured bacterium | reverse complement strand
CCTTCGAGCGTGTCGGCGTTGCCGCGACCTACAATAACGATGTTGAGCACGCCATGGCCGGCGCCGGCGAGTGCGCACAGCGCATCAACGACCTGCCCAAGACCAAGGACATGGTCGAGAAGATCTGCTCCGAGACCGAGGAAATTCTCAAGGGTCTTGCCGCAAAGTACATCGTTGAGTAATCTATAACCGTAAAAATCCCCGCTGTCCCTGTCGGAACAGCGGGGATTTTGTCATGTCGTTTATCGGCTCAGTCCTTATCCTTGCCGAGCAGGTTCAGCAGCATGAGCCTGAACTCAAATTCCCGCCGCTCTTTCTGCATGATGGCGTCGAGCACCATGCCGTTGAAAAACGACAGTATTGCCGCGATTGCAACAAAGCCGCAGACAATAAGCGTGGGGAAGCGCTCCACCAGTCCCGTCTGGTTGAACGGGATGAGCACCAGCGGGATGAACACCGCCGCGTCGATGATGAGCAGAATGAGCGCCAGCACGGAGAAAAACTGCATCGGCTTGTAGTTCCTGAAAAGATTGAATATCGTCATGAGCACCTTTATTCCGTCGCTCACGGTGTTGAGCTTGGAGACGCTGCCCTCCGGCCTGTCGCGGTAATCGACAAGCTCGTTTCTGACCAGCATATTCATCGTGATGGCGTGAATGGTCATCTCCGTCTCTATCTCAAAGCCGTGCGACACGACGGGGAAGGTCTTGACAAAGCGGTAGCTGAACGCGCGGTAGCCGGTCATGATGTCCTTGATATCGCTTTTGAAAATGTGATTTATGCACCAGCGCACAAGGCTATTGCCGAAGTTGTGGAAAGGACGCTTGTTCTCGGTGAAATAGGTTGCGGAAAGCCTGTCTCCAACGACCATATCCGCCTGCCCCTCCAGCACATGCCGAACGAGCGCGGGCGCGTTGTGGGCGGGATAGGTGTCATCCCCATCTGCCATGACGTAGCACTCGGCCTCTATCTCCTGGAACATACGGCGGACAACATTGCCCTTGCCCTGCTGATGCTCATACCTGACTACCGCGCCCGCATTGCGGGCAAGCTCGGCTGTGTTGTCGGTGGAGTTGTTGTCATAGACATAAATGACCGCTTCGGGAAGCGCGGCTTTGAAGTCGGTGACGACCTTCGCTATCGTCTGCGCCTCGTTATAGCAGGGAACCAATACGGCAATCTTATCCATTGTTCTCTCCTTGTTTTTCTTTTTTGACCGAACTAATATTCAATACCGTCCAGCATATTATCAGCGGCGCAAGCGCGATTGCGGACAGGTTATAGCGTATCTCGTCGCTCATCGGGGACAGGATGCAGATAAATATGTTGAGGATCCCCGGTATTGTCGGGAGCATGGCATAATACCTTTTCTTCACCCAGAGCAGCACCGCGCAGGCAAGCATTATCCACGAATATGTACCCGCCGCAGTGAGAAACCGCACGACAGGCAGAGAGCTTATATTGCTGAGAATCACGTTGAGCAGCACCGGGAAAAAGTCCGACGCCCTGCGGGTAATGCCGGGAACGCCGGTCTCCGCAGCGGTTTCCTGCTGTACGGGGATATCGGGCGAAATGAATGGTTTCACCGGCGCGATATAGCCGTAGGACATACCAATCAGTGCGTCGAAATAGATGAGCGGGTGCTTCATCCCCATGCTCAGCCAGACCTTAAAGTATTCCCTCAGCGCGTCACTGTCACCGTGATATTTTGCCTTTATCGGGTCGGATACGTACCACAGGTAATCCTCTTCCATGTCGTCATAGCTCAGCACGCTGTCTATCACCTCGCGCTCATGCTCCGTAACCTCTTCGCCGGCAGACACGACATAGCGCGCCGTCTGTTGGAACGGGATACTGAGCATTTCCGCGACCGAGCCTTTCTTAAACCCAAGCAGCGGGTAAACGGCGGATGTGACGGAGTATGTCAGTACAAGCGACGCCAGACATATGCACAGCATTCTCTTTCTGAGCCTGCGCGGAATGAAGAAAACGAGCAGGAGCAAAAACGGGAACAGCTCGTACACGGCGTTATTTCTCAAAAGGCAGGTCACGGCTGTCAGCACGCCTATTGCCGCCGCCCTCTTTTTGCCGAGTTTCCCCGTGTGCATCGCCTCGATCAGCAAGACCACAGTCAGCGCGTAGAAGTTGGTATAGAGCAGGTCCTTTTCAAACCACTGGCAATATGCGCCCCAGACGGGCAGCAGCGCATAAAACAGGAAAGCCGCCGCTCTCAGCTTTTTCCCGACGCCCATACGCCGCAAAACGACGAGGATGTACGCAAACACGGCGGCGTTCATAAGCGTCTGTATGACGACATATATAAAGCAGCCGAAATTTTCGGATTTAATCATCGCGCCGAGCTTCACGCACAATGTCATTATCGCGGTGCTGAGCGGCGGGTGGTGAAGTGTGACCTCCGTATAGCCAAGCCCCTGATTGAGCTGCCACACGGAATCAAAGCAAAATGAGGCAGGGTAGCTTGCAAACAGCCATGGCAAACGCAGGATGAACAGCACCGCAAAGAATACAAGCCACAGCCGATGCCCATTCACCGCCGCCGGAGCTTCACTCTCGGCCCGCTCGGCAAAATAGAGCGCCCAGCGGAGCATCAGGTCAAACATCATCCAATATCCGAGAATGCACACGGACGAGATGAAAAGCTGGTATGCGTTTGCCGTGACAAAGGCAATGCTTCCAAGCTCTTTCGTACTGCGTGCAAGGACGTATAAAAGCGCAAATACCCCGCTGAGTACAACGATCTGCCAATTATTTTTCAGCCGGCGCCGCCGTGTCTCCCGAAGCAGGAGCAGAAACAATATAAAAACAAGCGGCGAGGCAAAGCTCATTTCTTCAAAGCTGTCCCGCGTTTTTGCAAGGAAGGCGATGATCGGATATTCCGAGCCGTCATGCGGCAAAACCCGGATCTTCGCAAAGAGCGCCAGCACAATGACAGCGCTTTGCAAAATCCGCAGGGGTATGTCGGCACTGTTTTTCTCTTCTCTCGCTTTGATCATAATTTCTCTCCGAACCGCTTGATGAATCGGCCGTAAGCGCGGCCGAAAACCGTCGGTTTATATTATACAACCTCTCCCCCTGCTTTGACAAGTATTCCCTTGCCGAGCAGAGAGAAAGTGTGGAATCACCGCAAAAGCCTCCGCAGAGGTTTTCATGGTCTTTATATTATTGCGCTTCGGTCCGCGCCGCCTTGGCATACAGCTTTCTGATAAGCTTTTCCGCCTCTGCAATGCCCATTCCCGCAAGGATCAGAAACAGCGGCACAAAAATATAGACGTATCTTGCGCGCGCCTCAAACAGAATACCGTAGATAAAAAAGCCTGTCAGCGTCAGCATCAGCACGGCGCACGCATCTCCCCTGCGGTGCAGAACGGAAAACAGCGAGAAGAACAGCACCGAGAGCCATACGGATTGTTCAAAGCTTCTGAAAAGGTCAAATCGGCTGCCGTCCGTATAATAGAAGCTTCTTGCGAAGCGGGCGGGCGCGTCGTTTCGCTCAAACACCTCTTTGAAGAACGTTCCCTCCTGTGTCCACGCAAAGCTGCCGTCATTGAAATTGGTGAGTATCTTTCTCCCGAACTGCTTGAGCAGACGGACGGGGCCCATCTGCGCCGCCGTTTCTTTCGCAATGGACCAGTCTACGGCGTCGCGTTCCCTGTTGGTTTTGGGGATACTGCTGAAGGAGATGTAGTCCTGATTATATACGCCCATTGTTTCCTCGTCCAGACCCATGGCCAGAAAATGCGCCATTCCGAAGCGTGCCTCCGGGTCGATTTCAAGGCTGAAACGATTATACGCAAAGCGAAATATCCCGGACCCGAGCGCAAGCCCCACCGCGCAGAACACTGCACCGCGAAGCAGCGCTTTTCTCCTCTGTCTGTCCGCGATATACGGCAGTCTGACAATCGCCACGGCGATAAGCACGATAAAAACCGTCGGTTTTATCTTAAAGCCGACATATGCAAGCAGCCCGATGAGCAGCCATTTTGCCGCCGTCAGGCACGGCTTTTCCGGTTTTGAAACATAGAGCGCCAATATCGCGGACGGGAAGAACAGCCCGGTAGAGTCGGAA
>CAMEHJ010000154.1 GCA_945917385.1 uncultured bacterium | reverse complement strand
ACTCCACCGGCGAGAAAACCAAGAGCCTTGACATTATCCGCAAGGAGGGCTTTTCACCGAAGGAGCAGTACCTGCGCCGCGGCAGGCAGGGTCCGTTTACCGACGTGTATTCTCTGGCGGCGACCATCTACTACGCCATCACCGGAAAGGTACCCCCGGATGCGATTTCCCGTATGGAGGAGGACGAACTGCTGGAGCCGAGTACGCTCAAGGTGAAGATGCCGGGCAATTCCGAGGAGGTTCTGCTCAAGGCCTTGGAGGTTGACTCCGCCGACCGCTATCAGACCATGGCTGAGTTCAGAAACGCATTGCAGGCGGAGCTGTCCGGCACCGGTCGTGGCGCCGCTTCCTCAAAAGGCGGAAATACGGATAAGGGGTACTCTGCACCGAACGGCGCGGGCAAAGCAAACACTCAAAAGCCCCAAGATGTTGACGCGCTGATACGGAAAGCGGACGAGGCGGAAAAGACCAATGACAATATTAAAGCGCTGAATATCCTGCTCAGCGCGAAAGCGCTCGAGGAAAACAACCTTGCCGTGCTTACGCGGCTGGGCAGGGCGTATCGCAGTCTCGGACAGAACGAAAATGCCAGAGCCGCATATGAGCAGGCACTGAAGCTTTCCCCCGGAAACCCCGTCGTTATAGGCAATCTCGGCGTTCTGGAACTTGCAGAGGGAAACAAGGCACAGGCGCTGAATTACCTGAAGTCTGCATACGAACATTCCGGCGGATACGATAAGGAATACCGGGCAACGGCGGCGGCAAACTATGCCCAGGCGCTTGCAAGAAGCGGCAACAAGCCGGAGGGGCTCCGCCTGCTGGAAGAGGCCCGCAGCCTCGGCTTTGCAAATTATTCGACATTAAAAAAGCAGATCGACGCAATGCCCGATGTCAAGCCGGACGAGGTCAAAGCCCCCGGTGCGAAAACCGGCAGGAAGAAAAAGCTGACCCGTGCGGCAATAATCTTTCTCGCACTGTACACGTTTGGATCTATTTTAAAAATGACAGAGTCTGATTCGGATAAATCCCCGAAATCCACCCCCGTAATCTCAGCGTTAGCAGCTCCGACCCCGACACCCACGCCCACAAAAAATACCTCCGATCCGCCGAGCGGACGCTGGAGCAGTGAGCCAGTGTATCTGAGAGAATACGAGACTTCCGCCTGTTATGAATTTGACTCGCCGATAAAAAATGTACGGCACTTACACTGAACGTGAAAGTAAGCAGTTATACGGGCTATCCCTTTGACGAATGGTATCTGTACGCAAGAGACCTGGACGGCAATTGGAGTCATATCGCCATGTTCGATTTGGAGGAAACGATTAAGTTAAATGAAACCAATCACTACTACTTGAAGTTCGATAAGCCGGAGTCCTTTGACGCGATCGCGATCGCCCATGTGGCGAGAGGCTATGAGTTCAATATAAGCTACAATGTGAGTATTTCCGATTTGAAATTTGAATGACACGCAGGGAAAAGAGGCGTTGAAAGAATGAGACAGGAGAGATGCGGAAACGGCCATATCTATGACGCCGATATATACGGGCGGACTTGCCCCTATTGCGCGCATCCGGGCAACACCATAAACTTTACCGCAGACGGTGAGTACCATTTCAAATCGTCGGCAGCGGAAAGAATATACCCTCGGACGGAGCCGGACAGGACCGTTCCGCCCCGCGGCTATGCCGGGGAGCAGGAGGAGATGAAAAGAACCGTCGGCGTCTTTAACAAGAAGTACGGAAACGAGCCCGTGGTAGGCTGGCTGGTCTGCATCAAGGGCACGGATATCGGAAAGGATTTCCGCCTGACGGCAAAAGCCAATACCATAGGCCGCGCGGTCAATATGGATGTCTGCATCAGGGGCGACGACACCGTTTCCAAGGATAATCACGCAAGGATAGACTACGATTACCGCAATAACAGATTCTATCTTCTGCACGGCAGCAACACAAACACCATATATCTTAACAACGAACCGGTATATGCGCCGCAGCTGCTCAAGCCCTACGACGTGATGAGCTTTGGACAGACGGAGTTTATATTTGTCCCGCTGTGCTCGGACAGGTTCGTGTGGCCAAAATAATTCGGAGATAAGATATGGATGAAAAATTGAAGTTAACAGACTGTGAGCCCGAAGAGATATGCAGAACCGCCGCACCAGAACCCGCGCCCGGAGAGCTTACATACGCCGTGGCAAACCTGCAGGGCATCGGAAGACGTGAAAGGCAGGAGGACTCGTTTGCGTTCGGGCAGGCAATGGAGCAGTCGGAAATAAAGGAAAAGGGACTGCTGTTTGTCGTTGCAGACGGTATGGGCGGAATGAACGGGGGGTGGCTTGCCGGCGATACCGCGGTAAAGAGCCTGCTTTCGGATTACGGCAAAATCAACTTGAAGGCAGACATACCCTCGCAGCTTGCGCGGGCGGTCTGCGCCGCGGGGGACAGAGTTTATGAAAAGCTCAAAGGCGAGGGAGGAAGCACCGTTGTTGCGGCGGTCATCTACGGCGATAAGCTGTACTTTGCGAGCGTGGGAGACAGCTTCGCATATCTTCTCAGAGACCGCCGGCTTGTGCGGCTGAATTTAAGCCACAACCTGCTGAACGAGGGATATGCGGACACAATAATATGCGGCAGTCTCGACCCGGAGCCTGCAAGAAGCATTCCACAGAAGGAGGCGCTGACCCATTTTCTCGGTATGGGGCAGCAGGACGAAATTGACTGCAACATAAAACCCATCAGACTGCGTCCGGGCGACGTTATAATGCTTTGCTCCGACGGTGTTGCGGGCGTTCTCGATGAGCAATGTCTTACAGACTGCCTGAGCTACGGTATACCGGCGGATATGTGCTCGGCGCTTGAGGAAAATATCAGGGATGTAAACAACAGATATCAGGATAACTATACGGCGCTGATAGTCCAGTGCAGAAAAAATTTTGAAGGAGAAGAGAAATGAAGAAAAAAATTATTTCCTTTGTGCTTGCCGCGCTGCTTATATGCTGCATCCCGGCCTGTGCGTATGCGGAGTCCGCGGTCAACGACGCCCGAAACGGAGTTGTCAAGATTTTTGAGTTTGTGTATGTTAACGGCGAAAACGTTGGGTGGTTTAGCGGCTCCGGCTTCTTTGTGGGCAAAAAAAACGATCCCGCAAGCTATCTCATAACCAACCATCATGTTGTGGAAGATTATCTGGAATTAGGCAGGGGTGAATCAATAACGAATGACGGAAAAACATATATTAGGGTTGTTCTTGAAGTCGCCCTGAATTCCGAAACTTTTATTGAAGCGTATGTCATGGATTACAACGAAACGCAGGATATTGCGCTGCTGAAGCTGGAGAAGCCCGCCGAAGGCAGAAAAACGCTGCCGCTTAAAGTGCCCACCGACAAGATGGTCGGTGAATCCATGTACGTCATCGGCTATCCCGGAACCAATGAATATATCAATACCACAACTGTGTTCGATACGGGCGATTCTATCGTTGCAAAGGGTACCATAGGCAGACTGATAACCGAGTCCGGCAGCGGCACCAGATGGATCAGCTCTTCGGATATTGACGTTCATCACGGAAATTCCGGCGGCCCCGTTGTTGACGAAGACGGGTCTGTGATCGGTGTCGCTTGCAAGGGCTATCTGAACGAAGACATAGAGAATATGGACTATCTCGTAAATATCGAAGCCGTTATTGAAATGCTCAACAGAAATCAGGTCGCGTATTACACGCCCGGCATCGCGGCAAATCTGTTCGGCGGAGCTAAGACCCCGGTAATAATCGCGGCAGCTGCAGTCGCGGCGGCTGCGGTTATCGTTGTCCTGAAGAGTAAGAGCGCAAGGCACTCAACGCGAGCCGCATCCGGTACAAGCACTGTCTCACAGCCAACCATACCCGCGAGACAGCACAGAGCTTATGTCCGCTCGCTTTCCGCGCAGCACAACGGAAAGAAGGTCTCCGTCGGCTCAAGGGAGATAACCATAGGCAGAAAGCCGGACTGCGACATCATATTCAAGGAGAAAACCCCCGGAGTAAGCGGCAGGCACTGCGCGGTTGTCTGGGATGAAGCTACGGAAAGTTTTAAGCTCAAGGACCTGGGTTCC
>CAMEHJ010000153.1 GCA_945917385.1 uncultured bacterium | reverse complement strand
AGGTCATCGCACTGGTACTCGCAGCAGTTCTCTGCGCCGCAATGCTCGCAGGCTGCGGATCTTCCGCTCCTGCATCTTCCGCTCCCGCATCCTCCGGCAGCGCTTCCTCCGACGCACCCAAGTATGAAAAGCTCACCCTGACCATGGCAGTCAACGGCACCGACACCCAGGTTGACAGCCGCGTTGCAAACCACTTCAAAGAGCTCGTCGAGGCCGAGACCGACGGCGCCATCACCATTGAGGTTTTCCCCAATGACCAGCTCGCGGGCGGCAGCTCCAGCAAGGGTGTTGAGATGGTCGCAGACGGCTCCACCGACATCGCGGCATACGCCACCGTCGCACTGAGCGTGCTCGACCCGAAGCTCGGCATCGCGCTCGTCCCCTGGACCTTCAGCAGCTACACTCAGGCAAGAGAGATCATCGACGCCACCGGCCTTGACTTCTACAACTCCGTCCTCAACGAGTACGGTCTCACCGCAGTCGGCTCCTTCCACAACGGCTTCCGTCAGCTCTCCAACAATGTCCGCCCCGTCACCACTCCCGATGACCTCAAGGGTCTGAAGATCCGTGTTCCCGGCGGCGAGATTTACATGAGCTTCTTCAAAGAGTTCGGCGCAGACCCCACCAACATGAACTGGGGCGAGGTTTTCACCGCTCTCCAGCAGGGCACCATTGACGGCCAGGAAAACGGCGTCAGCGTCACCAGCACCTCCGGCGTTCTTGAGGTTCAGGACTACGTCACCATCTGGAACTACTCCTACGAGAACGACCTCGTCGTATTCAACAGCGCACTCTGGGATACCCTCAGCGCAGACACTCAGGCAATGCTGACCGAGAAGGCGGTTGAGGCCTGCAACTGGGGCCGCGATATCGTCGAGGCAGAGCATGACCAACTTATCGAGGACTTCCGCGCAAAGGGCGTTCAGGTCGATGTTCTCACCGAGGAGCAGATCGACGCTTTCAAGAGCCGCGTGACTGACTTCTGCCAGGGCTTCTACGAGAAGTACGGCGAAGAGGCCTGCAAGGCATTCGAGATTAAATAAAGCACACCCGCAGATATTGAAGTAAAAATCATTGGTTCAGCCGGGGCGAGGTCAGGCCTCGCTCCGGCTGAAACTTCGGTATAGGAGCAAAAAGAATGATTAACAAGATCCTTGATTATTTCGAGGAAGGGCTGTGCTGTGTATGCCTTGTGGTTATGACGGCGCTCACGTTTATAAACGTCCTTTCCCGCTATGTCTTTAACGCATCCCTGTCCTTCTCCGAAGAGATCACTACCTACCTCTTCGTTCTTCTGAGCCTTCTTGGCGCGGCCATCGCGGCAAAGCGCGGCGCGCACCTCGGCTTCACTCTGCTGAGCGAGCACGTCGGCGCAAAGGTCGGACGCATCCTCGGCATCATCTCCATGGCGGCAGCCACGGTTTTCTCCGGCATTATCTGCTACTTCGGCGTGTTCATGGCGCTCAACCAGTTCAATAAGGGGCAGGTCACCGGCGCAATGCAGCTTCCCGAATGGATATTCGGCTCGTTCGTGCCTCTGGGCGCACTGCTGGTCACCATCCGTTTTGCCCAGAATTTAATCAAGCTTATCCTCGGCAAGGACGTTGAGCATGAGGACGTTGTTGCCGATGCAATAGAAGCGGCCGAAGAGGCCGGGCAGTGAAAGGAGTAAATGAATAATGATAGCGACAGTTTTATTTGCCTCTTTCGCCGTCCTTCTGCTCATCGGCGCACCCATCGCGGTCTGCCTCGGTATTTCAAGCGTAGCATCCATGCTGGTCATGGGCGCGGGACGCTCCGTCTCCGTCATACTCGGCACGGTGCCGCAGCTTGTCTCCGCCGCAACCAGCAAGACCGTACTTCTGGCGATCCCGTTCTTCATCCTCGGCGGCAACATCATGGAAAAGTCCGGCATTTCCGGTAAGCTCATCCACCTCGCGGAAGCCTGCGTCGGCCACCTCAAGGGCGGTGTCGCGATGGTGTGCGTCATCGTCGCGTGCTTCTTCGCCGCGATCTCCGGCTCAGGCCCGGCTACCGTCGCCGCGCTTGGACTTATCCTTATCCCCGCGCTCATCAAGACCGGCTATCAGCCCGGCTTTGCTGCGGCACTGATGGCTACCGCCGGTGCTATCGGCGTTATCATCCCGCCCTCCATCACCTTCGTCGTCTACGGCTCCATCTCCGATACCTCCATCGGGTCGCTGTTCATCTCCGGTGTTCTGCCCGGTCTGCTCATGGGTCTTGGACTGGTGCTTATCACCCTCTTCCTCGGCAGAAAGAGCGACCTCAAGAAAATGCCCAAGGCGAGCTGGAAAGAGCGCTGGATCGCGTTCAAGGACGCTTTCTGGGGACTGATGATGCCCGTCATCATCCTCGGCGGCATCTACGGCGGCGTGTTCACCCCGACCGAGGCGGCAGCCGTCTCCGCGGTTTACGGTCTGTTCGTCGGCACCGTCATCTACCGCACGATAAAGTGGAAGCAGTTTATAAAGATACTCATTGACTCTGCCTCCACCACCGCGACGGTCATGTTCATCACCGCTGCAGCGACCCTGTTTGCCTACGTTCTGACCCGCGCGAGACTTGACGTTGCCATCTCCGGCCTGCTCATCAACGTCGCAAACGGCAACAAGATAGTGTTCCTGCTCATCGTCAACATCGTTCTGCTGCTCGCGGGCTGCTTCCTCGACTCCACCTCCGCGCTGTACATATTCGTGCCGCTGTTTTTGCCCGTTGCAAAGCAGCTCGGCATCGACCTTGTCCACTTCGGCACCATCATGATAGTCAACCTCGCAATCGGCCTCGTCACGCCTCCCGTCGGCGTCAACCTCTATGTCGCCTGTGGTATCGGAGAAGTTGACCTAAAGACGATATCGAAGGCAGCGCTCCCGCTTATATTCGCGTCCCTCGTTGTGCTGATGTTCGTCACCTACGTCCCGGGTCTGTCGCTGTGCTTGCTCGGCGGCTGAGATGTGGTATAATCTTTATCAGTTAACCAAAAGGAGAAAAAACTATGAAAGCATTTATGATAGGAGCCGGCGATATCGCCAAGTCCCATGCCAGAGCCGTTGAAAAGCTCGGCGGTTCCATCGTCGGCGCATTTGACGTCAGCGAAAACGCGCTGAACTCATTCACCCGCGAGTTTTACTGCGACAGCGTAAGCTATGAGCAGATCCCCGAATATGTCGAAAAGGCGGAGTACGTTGTCATTTCCACTCCCCCCACGAAGCGCCTTGACTATGTCGAGATGGTTCTGTCCAAGCACGTCCCTCTCTACCTCGAAAAGCCCATCGCGACCACTGTTGAGGACGAGGAGAAGATAGTCGAAATGGCAAAGAAGTACGACGGCAAGATCATCGTCGGCTTTGCCCACCGCTTCCGCCCTGCCTTTGTCAAGATGCACGAGATGGTCAAGTCCGGTATGTTCGGTGAGCCTGTCAACGTGTTCAGCTATCGCGTCGGCCCCGGCTACGGCTACGGCAAGAATAACGCCATCTACGGCAACTCCTGGCGCACCGACCCCAAATACGCCTGCGGCATGACTATCGAGTCCGTGTCCCACGAGTTCAACCTCCTGACCGCGCTTGCCGGCGAGTTTGAGACCATTGCCTGCAACGTCAAGGGCACCATGCCCAGCATCCCCCAGTACGACACCAACTCCACCATGGTTATGCGCTGCAAGAACGGCGCGGTCGCATCCATCATGACCTCCTGGAGCTCCGGCGCGGGCGCAAACATCAAGGGCTACATCGGCACCGAGGGCAGCATCATCCTCAGAGGCCGCAATATGTTCGAGTTCGACTCACTGACGTACAGAACCGTCGATATGGACCATGAGGAGTGCATCAACTTCAACGACTCCTACGACCTGAACAAGGACGAGGTCATCTACAATATCCACAAGTATTTCCAGGACTGCCTCAAGAACGACAAGCCCATTGAAATCGGCAATCTCGCCGAGGGCGTCAAGGTGCTCAAGCTCTCGAATGCTGCGCTTGAATCCTCCAGAGAGCAGAAAACCGTCATCCTCGGAGACTATTACACGCTGTAATATAGGAGAATTGACATGAACGAAAAAATTGAAATGCTCAAGGCACAGGCGAAAGAGCTGAGAAAGATCGCGCTGACGATGATTTATGAGG
>CAMEHJ010000152.1 GCA_945917385.1 uncultured bacterium | reverse complement strand
GCCCTCGCCGATCATCCGCTCCAGGATGCTCTGCAGCGCGCCCATGACCTGCTCGCAGTCTGCGGCGCGCGTTGTAAGCTTTGCGAAAAGCTGCGCCAAATCCAATTGGAACAGGAGCAAAGATACCTCGGACGCAGGTTTGACCCGGCTTCCCGCAACGGATAAAATCGCGGGCAGCCAGATGGGGGCGGCGGCGAATCCGGAAATCAGCGAGGCAAGAGTGTACTTTCCGAAGCGGCACAGCTTTTCCCAGCGGGAAAGACCGATATTCGCCATAAAGCACAGACTCATCATTACCGAGAAGACGCACAGCATATAGCCGATGTAGTAATTTGCCGCAAGCGCGTAGATAAGCGAGGCGATGTAAACGCCGTATTTATTCTCTGTCCATATCCTGTATATGCCGAGCGCGACAAGCGGCAGCATCATAACCCCGTCGAGCCACATGAGATTGGAGATATAAACAATATTGTAGGCAATACGTGCGTACGCGGTGGAGAAGCCGAGATTGACCGCCCTGCGTCCGAATACGCGGCAGGCTGCGCAGTAGTAGCAAAGACCGCAGCACCCCACCTTCAGCAGCACGACCAGCGTGAAGGTAAGCACGCCGTTGTTCGGGGGAATCAGGGCGAACAGGATGTTGAACGGGCTTAAAATATAATATGCAGCAAGCCCGATAAAGCCTGCGCCCATGCCCGCGGAAAAGCTGTACAGCAGACTTGCGTCACCGCTGAAGATGAAGCGGATGTACGAGAGAAAGTCCAGGTACTGTATGTTCGCGTCGTAGAACAAAATACTGTCGTCCCCGAAGGGGGCGGTGCCGGCAAGAAACATGGACGCCGACAGCAGCGCCATCGGAATACCGGCCGACAGCAGCATCAGCAGCAGAGCATACGGTTTGCCTGAGTATTTGTCTTTAAACTTTGCCAGATCTGCCATGGGATTTTCTCCTGAAAAAGGTATTTTGAGCGCAATTTGTTCAAATATTATGCGAGCATTTTACTCCAATTACAATTTTTTTACAAGCTTTTTCATGCTTTGCGCGGCATCAGTCTGCGTATATACGAGAAACGGATTTTGCAAGCTGCGCGAGCTCCCGCCTTGCGCTGTCGGGCGAGAGTATCTCAACCGCGGTGCCGAAGCCGAATACCCATGCGTAAAACTGCGGGCTGACGGCGATGTCCGCACTCACGGTGAAGTGCTCGTTCCCGTCGGGAATAAGCATGACCTCCTTGCCGAAGCGGTCTATTACGGCGCCCGCAAGACGGTTTTCAAAGCGAAGCTTAACGGTCTGCTCACTGCCGGTGAACATACCGAAAACCTGCTTTGAGTATGAGGACATATCCATTCCGGCAAAAAGCTCCTTGCCGGAACGCTCCGTCTCCGCAGACTCGATATTCGTCATTTTGTCCACCCGATAGTGCTTGAGCTTTTCGGCCTCCGGGTCATAGCCGAGCATATAATAATTCTCGTCGTCCCACATCAGCGCAAAGGGGCTTATCTCATAGACCTTCCCGTCGTGGCGGTAGCGGCGCTGCTTGTTTACGTCAAACTCGAAATAATTGAAGCGTATTATGCGGTCGCGGCTTATCGCGCCGGAAATCTCGTCCACGTTGTAGTAGACGCTCTCGTTCATGCTCTTTACGCGGTTGCGGACATAGACCTGCCGCTGTAAAAGCTGGGCGTCATATACGCTGGCAAGTCCCTCAATCTTCTTAATGAGGGAGAGCGTTTTCCTGTGCGTAATGAACTTGGACGACTGCACGCTGTCCACAAGCAGTTTAAGCTCCGGCAGCTCAAAGTCGCGCGAGGCGATATAGTAGCCGGTGCTCTTGCCCTTGCTCCGCACGATGTCAAGTCCGAATAATTGCAGCGCCTCAAGGTCTGCGTATATGCTCTTTCGCTCGGCGGAGATGTCGTGCTGCGAAAGCTCGTCTATCATATCCTGCACGGTAAGCGGGTGATTCTCGTCGCTCCGCTCAAGGAGCATTTGCATCAGATATAGAAGCTTCAGCTTCTGATTTGAGGATTTCGGCATTTTATACCCCTCCTTTTTTTCAATTATATCATAAACAACTGTACAATAAAAAGGACTATATTCAAAAAACAGTGACCTGAATATGGGACAGGTACTACGGTATTATGTCTACCATAAAGACAGCGGCGAATCTGCCGCCGGTATTCAGGGGGATATGAAAATGGACAATTACAGCATCTATCTGTCAAGCGAAAAGGACAAGCGCAGCTTTGTTGAGATAACGAGAAGGGCAGGGGCGCAGCTTGCGGCGGTTTCCGATTGCGGAGGGGGATATCACATCAGCATATTGGCGACACCAATACAGGCCATGCACATAAACCGCGACTGGCAGGCGACAGCGTGAGCGCGGCACTGCGTTTAGACTTGCTCAGCTAAGCTTCATAAACAACGTCTGTTCCGACTGTACGTACTAAGCGCCTGAATTGCCGGGCGCTTAGTGGTTTTATATATCGAATCAAATCAGTTCGGACAAATTATATGCCTGTCATATGATTATCATATGGATAATAAAGTTTTTCCTTTTCAAAGAGAGTACAGTGTGATATAATCGGCAAAAAGTTACAGCGATTTACAGCACTGAACAATAATCAGCAAAAAAATATTCACGGGAAACAGTCCCGCGAAAGGAGAAAAATATGAATCCCAGACTTTCAAACAAAATCATGCGCCCCGACTTCCAGGGTGAGTTCACCGCGAGCATCCTCGCCGCCGCCGCTTCCCCCGACCTGATTTCCTTTGCCGGCGGCCTCCCGAACCCCGTCTCCTTCCCCGTTGCGGAAATGGAGAAGGCCACCCAGAAGGTGCTTGAGGAAAACGGCGTCATGGCGCTCCAGTACAGCGGCACTCAGGGCTATCTGCCCCTGCGCGAGTGGGTTGCAAAGCGCTATGAGACGATGGGCGTTTACGGCGTCACCGCGGACGATATCATCATCACCAACGGCTCACAGCAGGTTCTCACCATGATAGGCGCCTGTATGCTCGACCCCGGTGACAAGGTCATTGTTGAAAATCCCACCTACCTTGTCGCGCTCCAGTCCTTCCACTTCTTTGACCCCGAAGTGCTGACTGTCACCATGAACCCGGACGGCATCGACTGCGACGAGCTTGCCGCCACCGTCAAGGCAAATCCCGACGCGAAGTTTGCCTACCTCATCCCCAATTTCCAGAACCCCACCGGCCTGAGCTACAGTAAGGAGGTTCACGACAAGGTCGTCGAGATATTTAAGGGCACCGATATCGTCATTCTTGAGGATAACCCCTACCGCGAGCTGCGCTTTGCAGGCACCGCGACCGACAGCTTCGGCAAGGAGCTTGGCGAGCAGTGCTGTATGCTCGGCACCTTCTCCAAGATCGTCGCGCCCGGTATGCGTATCGGCTGGGTCTGCGTGCGCAATAAGGCGCTGCGAGAGAAGATGCTCGGCTTCAAGGCGACCGCCGACCTGCACACCAATATCTTCTCTCAGCTCGTTCTGGCACAGTACCTTGCCGACAACGACATTGACGCGCACATCGAAAAGACCAAGGTCCTCTACAAGCAGAAGGCCGAGCTTATGATGGACTGTATGCGCAAGTACCTGCCTGAGGGCGTCGAGTTCACCCCGACCGAGGGCGGTATGTTCCTGTGGGCAAAGCTCCCCGGCGGAATGTCCTCCGTTGACCTCTACCGTGTGGCGCTCACCAAGGGCGTTGCCATCTGCCCGGGTGACCCGTTCTATGAGAAGGAGCGCAATGTCAGCACCTTCCGCATCAATTACTCCAACAGCAGCGACGAGGTCATTGAAAAGGGCATCAAGCTTCTGGGTGAGGCCTGCGCAGAGCTGCTTGCGAAATAATATAGGCGGACAACTTGCTTGAGGCTATCAGAAACCTTGACCGCAGCCAGCTCGACGGCGTACCGGACGATGTCCTGCGCGGCGCCTGCTGACACAACCTGAAAAAGCACCGCAGAAAAACTGCGGTGCTTTTTCTTTCCGGGTCAAAAATAAAGCGGTTATAACCGGGAAAATGTGTTATCATAAAAAGGGTGATTTTGTCACGGAAGCGTGGCGCAATTCGACGTATGATAAGAACAATAAAAGAAACCGATTTCATACACGGAGGAACGATATGAGCGTATTTGAC
>CAMEHJ010000151.1 GCA_945917385.1 uncultured bacterium | reverse complement strand
CACACGTTGAGATGATGGGCTTCCTCGGCATGGGCAACAACCCCATGGTCGGCGCAACCGTCGCAGTCGCAGTTGCAACCGCAGAGGCAATGAAGTAATTCATTGATACATAACTTGTGAAAACAGCTCCCGATTTTTTTCGGGAGCTGTTTTTGTTCCTGAGATATACTTCTGCGGCAGAGCAGGGGGGTCAGAGGGGATAAGATCTCCTGTACGCCCAGTGCGCGGATCATTGAACTAATAGAATCAAAAAAAGACTTTCAGCCTTAATAATTCTTAATTATTTTATTTTTTAAAAACATGGAAAATTCGGGAAATCATAGCAAAGTCATAGAACGCAGTGCTATTATTGAGCCAAAAAGGGAGCCTGCGGCATATGCCGTATAGAACCGAAAAATCTGATCAGGAGAACAAGCTTATGAAAAAGATTCTTGCTGTAATTCTTTGCCTTTGCATGTTTGCTTCACTGTTTACGGTAAGCGCTATGGCGGAAGGCATTGAAGGCACCGAAGGAAACACGGAAAACCCCGGCACCGTACAGACACCGAACGGAAACAGCGAAGAGCCGGGCAGCACGGAAAATACCGAAGGTCAGCCCGTACCGCTCAATTCCGGAGAAGAAACGCACACCGCCGAGGAAGTTATTGAGCACAATGCGGAGGAGGACGCCAAGGTCGAGGCCAATAAAATTGCGCTTGAAAAGCAGGAAAAGCGCGAGGAGCTTATGCAGGAGCATGAGGCCAAAACCGACGGGATGGAGAAGACGACCGACGCGGACAGTGCGCCCGACTCATGGGATACCACCACCGATGAGCCTAAAACAATAATAGTAGAAGATGCCGAGGATAAGAGCGGCGAGACCGTCAAGGCGACGAATATCCATATATACGTTGATGAGGATTATCCCGGTTACTATGAAGGCACCGAAATAGATCAGAATGGATTTGAGATAAGCGAGGATACTACGCTTGACCATCTTGTCAAATGCGAATGGGAAACCGTTGAGGTGGATAAGAACGACAAGGTGACCACCGTAAGCGAGGGAGACATATACGGCGGCTCCGTTTTCCGCAGACTCATTGAGGGCTATACAAACGGATATTGGATTCCCACAAATGAGTTTGGCAGCAATGCGGTCAATTACGAATGGTCATGGCAAAACGGTCCGGCAAACACCGTGTCCTATGATGAAGGCACAACTGATAATAAGGCGCCGGCCAACATTTTCAGCCTTTTCATATATTCATTCCTGCGCCTCGGCCCGGAACCGGAAAAGGTTGAAGAATATGTTCCCGATTACTGGGAGATGCCCTCTCCTCCTCCCGCACCCATGCCCGATCCGGACAGCGCACTGCCTGTCGCTCCCGACCCTGACCCTGACCCTGACCCTGAGCCTGATCCTGCACCTGAAGTAACCAAAGAGGTTCAGCTTCCCGAAGCGCCCGCAGAAGAACCGGTCGAAGAAATCGAAGACGAGGAAACTCCTCTCGCTTCCGACGGCGCACGCGCATGGGCGCTCGTTAACCTGATTCTCACCATCCTCACAATTATCGCTGTCATTGCAGCCAAAAACGGCAGATCCCGCCTTCTCGGCGCCGCTGTCGGACTGCTCTCCGTCGTCGTGTTTATTCTCACCGAGGATATGCGCAACCCCATGGTTATGGTTGACAAGTGGACCATCTGGATGGCGGTCATCGCGCTTGCACAGCTTGCCGTTGTGATTTTCAGCAAAAAGGAAGAAAAGGAAGAGACCGAAGCCCCCGCGACCTGATAAATAACAGAACAGACCAAAGCGTAAAACAGCTCCCGATTTTTTTCGGGAGCTGTTTTTGCGATTATTATGATTCTTTGTTCTCTGTGAATGTCTGCGTAAACTCGCTCCATGGAAAGCACTCCTCCGGCAGGGCTTCAAAGCGCAGCGGCTTGCCGGTTTTTGGGTGAGGGAACGACAGCGCGCAGGAGAAGAGTGCGATGGGGCATTGTCTTATGGTGCTTCCGTACTTCACATCACCGAGCAGGGGAAGGCCGCGCGAGGAAAACTGTACCCGTATCTGGTGAGTGCGTCCCGTGTGCAGCTTTATCTGCACAAGAGTGAGCGGCTCCGAAACCGCCAGAACTCTGTACGCAAGCTCCGCCTCTTTTACGCCGCGGCGCATCCGCTTTACAACATAGGACTTGTTTTTCGATGAGTCGCGGAAAAGCAAATCGCACAGTACCGCCTCACCCTCCGCAGGTCTGCCCGGCAAAACGGCAAGATACTCTTTTTTCATCTCACCGGAGCTTACCGCTGCCGAGAGCCTTGAGGCGGCAAACTTTGTCTTGGCAAAAACCATAAGTCCGCCGACACCTTTATCGAGCCGGTGCACGCAAAAGACCTCGTTCAGTCCGCACTGAGAGGCCAGAAGTGCCGGCATTCCGGCGTTTTCCGACTCCACACCCACGGGCTTTACACACACAATTATCAAATTGTCCTCATATACTGTTCTTATATCCATGGTACAATATTACAACGAAAGCGTCTTTTTTGCAATTATTATGTACTATTTTGTTGATTGACCCTGATATGCAAACATGGTATCATCGAATTATAGAAAATATTATTATGGGGAGAAATCGGCAAAACCGGTTTCCTTGGGTGAAGTAATGAGTATTGCGAACATAATTTCCCTTTTCGGCGGCGTGGCGATGTTCCTTTTCGGCATGAGCCTTATGGGGGACGGTCTGAAAAAGGTTGCCGGAAGCAAGCTGGAGCTGGTTCTGTACCGCCTGTCGGGTACTCCGCTGAAGGGCGTGCTTCTCGGCGCGGGCGTCACGGCGGTGATTCAGTCGTCATCCGCGACCTCGGTCATGGCGGTCGGCTTTGTAAACTCCGGCATGATGAAGGCGGAACAGGCTATCGCTGTCATACTCGGCGCAATCGTCGGCACAAGCATTACCGGCTGGGTCATCTGCCTTTCAAGCATCGAGGGCAGCGGCTGGGTCTCCCTGCTGTCCACGTCCACTATTTCGGCGGTGGTCGCGGTCATCGGTATCATTCTGCGGATGTTTACATCCAAACAGTCAAATAAGCATCTGGGCGATATCCTGCTTGGCTTTTCGGTACTCATGTTCGGTATGCAGGCGATGAGCGGCGCAGTGTCTCCGCTTCGCCAGAGCCCGGAATTTATCAGGCTCCTGACGAGCTTTTCAAACCCCATTCTCGGCATCCTTGTCGGCGCGGCGGTAACAAGCGTTCTGCAGAGCGCGTCCGCGGCGGTCGGTATCCTTCAGGCGCTGTCCATGACGGGGGCCGTGTCCTTCGCGGTGGCTTACCCCATCATCCTCGGTATCGCCATAGGCGCGGCGGTGCCAGTGCTGCTCACGGCGCTCGGCGCGAAGGCGGACGGCAAACGCACCTCCCTTGCCTACCTTGTTGCGGAGGTTCTCGGCGTTATAATCTGCGGACTCGCGTTTTATGTGTCGGATATCTTTGTGGGTTATACCTTCAAGCACGCGATTCTCGACACGGTCGGCGTCGCGTTCGTCAACACGATGTTCCGCGCGGTGACGGCGCTGGTGCTCATGCCGTTTATCCCGCAGATCTATAAATTCACCACCAGAGTTATCCGACAGAGCGACGATGAGCTTATTGCCAACGCCGAGTTTGACAGGCTGGATGAACGCTTCCTCAAGCACCCGCCCCTCGCCGTGGAGCAGAGCCGCCTGACCGTGAACTCCATGGCGCGCACGGCAATGAGCAACCTCCTGTCCGCAATCGAGCTTCTGTACAACTTCGACGAGAAGCAGGCGAAGGAGGTTGAGGAAAAAGAAAATCTCGTTGATAAGTTTGAGGATAAGATAGGTACATACCTTGTCCGCCTCAACAGCTCAGAGCTTGACGCAAAGCAGAACGAGAACGTCTCGCTCTTCCTGCACGCGCTCAGCGACCTTGAGCGTATAAGCGACCACGCGATGAACATTGCCGAGCTTGCCGCAGAGCGCGATGCTAAGAAGATCACGTTCACTCCGGACGCGGCGAGAGAGTTTGACGTGCTCCAGGCTGCGGTGCGGGAGGTGCTTGACCTCGCCGTGAATGCGTTCATCGAGGGCGACGTTGAAAAGGCCTACCGCGTTGAGCCGCTTGAGGAGCATATCGACGTGCTGTGCGACCAGTTAAAGCTCCACCATATCGAGCGCCTGCAGGAGGGACGCTGCTCGC
>CAMEHJ010000150.1 GCA_945917385.1 uncultured bacterium | reverse complement strand
ACATCACCGAGGGTCAGATCATCCTCAGCCGCGACCTGCACCGCAAGGGCATCGTTCCTCCCGTGGACGTTCTGCCGTCGCTGAGCCGTCTGAAGGATAAGGGCATCGGCGTCGGCAAGACCCGCGAGGACCATGCCGGCACGATGAACCAGCTCTTTGCCGCCTACTCAAGAGGCAAGGACGCGAAGGAGCTTATGACCATACTCGGCGAAGCCGCACTGAGCGAGGACGACAAGCTGTTTGCGAAGTTTGCCGACGAGTTTGAAAAGGTCTATGTAAGCCAGGGCAATACCACCAACCGCAGCATTGAGGAGACTCTCAACATCGGCTGGGAGCTGCTGAGCATCCTGCCGAGGCGCGAGCTGAAGCGTATCAAGCCCGAAATGATAGACAAGTACATGCCCAAAAAGTAAACCCTGAACCCAAACCCAAACTACTAAACGGAGGTGATGCTTTTTGGCAGGTACCACAGTAACCCCGACCAGAATGGTGCTCAACCAGCTCAAGGGCAGACTCAAGACCGCGCGCCGCGGCCACAAGCTGCTCAAGGATAAGCGCGATGAGCTGATGCGTCAGTTCATGGACGTCGTCAAGCTCAATAAGCAGCTTCGCACCAGAGTGGAGGAGGGACTTACAGGGGCGTTCGCGTCTTTGCAGGTGGCAAGTGCCATCATGTCCCCCGAAATGCTGGAGCAGGCTCTGCTCTATCCGAGACAGAGTGTCGAGCTTGGGGTGAACTACAAGAATATTATGAGCGTCAACGTCCCGGTCTACGACTTCAGGACGAAGAGCAATGACCCGGCCGAGATCTATCCCTACGGCTTTGCCCAGACATCGGGCGAGCTGGACGACGCGCTGGACAAGATGGCACGTGTCTTTCAGGATATGCTGGAGCTTGCGCAGGTTGAAAAGACCATGCAGCTTCTTGCCGAGGAGATCGAAAAGACCCGCCGCCGCGTCAACGCGCTCGAGTACGTCATGATCCCCGACCTTGAGAAGAACATCAAGTATATCACCATGAAGCTTGAGGAGAACGAAAACTCCACCAAGGTCAGACTGCTCAAGGTCAAGGAAATGGTCTTGCAGGACGCGCATAACTACAAGTGAAAATGCCATACAAGCAAAAAAATCCTCACCTTCGGGTGAGGATTTTTTTGGTTTAAACAATTCTTAATGAATTACCGTATTGGTTTTTAATTACTTATATCGTACAATACTAAGCGAAAGGGGAGGGTTCTGAAGTGCACAACATACTCGTCTGCGACGACGAAAGGGATATCGTCGCCGCGCTGAAAATATATCTTGAGGCGGAGGGCTACGGTGTGGTCTGCGCCTATAACGGGGCGCAGGCGCTTGAGCTTCTGGACAGGGAGAATGTAAGTCTTGTCCTGCTCGACGTGATGATGCCCGTGATGGACGGCATCACCGCCATGATAAAGCTTCGGGAGAAAAG
Source organism: uncultured bacterium (assembly GCA_945917385.1). The sequence continues at coordinate 2,751 of CAMEHJ010000150.1, read as the reverse complement.
CAATGTCCCCGTCATCATGCTCACGGCGAAAAGCGAGGACACCGACAAGATAATGGGTCTGAATATAGGCGCGGACGACTATGTCACGAAGCCCTTCAACCCTGTCGAGGTCATCGCCAGAGTCCGCTCACAGCTTCGCCGCTATACCCAGCTCGGCGGCAGCACCGCAGAGCCGAATAAATTCGTAAACGGCGGATTGATGCTTGACGATCAGAGTAAGGAAGTATGCGTTGACGGCGAGCCGGTCAGTCTCACCCCCACGGAGTACGACATCCTGAAATTTCTTATGAAGAATCCCGGCAAGGTGTATTCGCCTCGCGAGCTGTATGTCAGCGTCTGGGGTGCGGAGCCTTACGGCGCGGAGAGCACCGTCGCAGTGCATATCCGCCACATCCGTGAAAAGACCGAGATAAACCCCGCCGAGCCGCGATATATAAAATCCGTCTGGGGACAGGGCTATAAAATGGAGAAAGCGAAGTAAGCCCAAAATAAAAATCATGCGGCAAAGCCGAATGGAGGAGAACAATGAAAAGATTAAAACAGAGCACAGCGGCAAAGCTCATTGCCGCGATTTTGCTTGCCGCACTCGTGACGGCGTTTATCGCGGCGGGCACGGCAGTTATTTTGGCGTCGGGCTGGGGAATGTACGAGGTCGGGTACGATGCCGCGCGGGAAAGAATGCTCGACACGGTCGGCATGGAGCGTGTCTGGGATACCGGACTTGAGTACGATAATTACAACAATAATCCGGAGAACATCTACCGCGATTCCGGCTTCACCTTCAAGTTGTATGACGAGAATAAAAAACTCATCTATGACGGACTCAAGGGCAGAAAGACCGTCTGGCAGTCCGCGCTTACCCCCTATTCCGTGTATAAAAGCAGCTCCCCGACAGGCGCAGACCCGGTCGAAAGCAAGATGTTCATCGAGGGCTTCATCCTTGAGGACATCCCCGCCACAGACAGCTTCTTAAACTCCTGCTTCAAGGCGTTTGATTTGTGCTATGCGTACAGAGACGCCGCCATTGTCACCTTGGGGGTGACGCTGCTTGCCGGTATCCTGCTGTTCGTCTTTCTCATGGCGGCCGCCGGACACAGACCGGACGGCACGGTACGCGGCGGCTTTGTCGAGCGCATACCCTTTGATGTCCTGACTGTCGCTTTAGGCTTTGCCGTGATCGCCTGCATCTACATATTTGCCGATTGCCTGAACATACTTGAACGGGCGCTTGTCCCCGGCCTTGCGCTGTGCGCGGCGTTTGTCATGGCGGGAAGTCTTATATTCATTGTCTGGTGCATGGACTTCGCCGTACACATAAAGCTGCGCGACACGCTCAGAAGCTGTCTTGTATGGCGTGTGTGCGCATGGTGCGTGAAACTCATAAAGAAGCCCCTCGGCATGGCGCGCGAGGTGCTGAAAAATCTGCCGCTCATCCCGAAGGCAGGGCTTATCATCGCGGGCATCCTGTTTGTGGAGTTTATCTGGATCGCCGCCTTCGGCAACGGCGAAGTGCTGATTGGGTGGCTTCTTGAGCGATTGGTGCTCGTCGTGCTGACGCTGTATACGCTTTTGTGCATGAAAAGGCTTCTTGCTGCCGGAAAGAAAATTGCGGGCGGAAATTTGAGCAGCAAGGTCGATACGGATAAGATGTACGGCCCCTTGAAGGAGCACGCGGAAAGCCTTAATAACATCACCGACGGTCTGAATAACGCAGTGTCCGAGCGCATGAAGAGTGAACGGCTGAAAACCGAGCTTATCACGAACGTCTCCCACGACATCAAAACCCCGCTCACCTCGATTGTCAACTATGTTGACCTGCTCGAAAAGGAGCAGCCGGAGAACGAGCGTATGCGCGAGTATCTTGCGGTGCTCTCCCGGCAGTCGGCGCGGCTCAAGAAGCTTATCGAGGATCTGATAGAGGCGTCGAAGGCGTCAACCGGCAGTCTTACCGTAAACCTTGAGCCGTGCATTTTGAATGTGCTCATCGAGCAGGTAAGCGGCGACTATGCCGAGCGCCTTGAGGCGAAAGAGCTGGAGCTTATCGTCACGAAGCCGGACGAGAGCGTGACTATTATGGGCGACGGCAGACATATGTGGAGGATTTTTGATAATCTTCTGAACAATATCTGCAAATACGCAAAGCCGGGTACCCGCGTATATATCAACCTTGACTCGCGGGATAAGCGCGCGGAGGTCATTTTCCGCAATATCTCCGAAAACCGCCTCAATGTCCGCGGGAATGAGCTGGCGGAGCGCTTCGTGCGGGGCGACGCATCCCGCAATACGGAGGGCAGCGGCCTTGGACTGAGCATCGCGCAGAGTCTGACAAACCTCCAGAACGGCAAAATGACCGTCGGCGTGGACGGCGACCTTTTCAAGGTCACACTGGAATTTCCGCTGAAGGATTAAAACCAAATCCAAATGAATGAATACACGAAGGGGCTGCCTCTCTGCCTTTTGACGAGCCAGCCCCTTTTTCGTCATTTTGCAGGGCTGAATTTTTCGCGGTAGGGGACGGGCGAAGGTCTCCCGTCCCGTCTGCCTGTCCCGAACGGTTTTGCACGGGAGACAGAAAACCCGTCCCCTACGGTACAGGAGCGTCGAGGATACCAAGGCAGTTCTTGGCTCTCCCAAAGGTTTAGCCAAGAGCGGGCGCAAAGGAACGACACAAAGGTCGTTCCCTACAAACCAACCGAAAATATTTCGTAGGGAACGGCCTGTGTGCCGTTCCGTTTTTTGTATGTAAATTTA
>CAMEHJ010000149.1 GCA_945917385.1 uncultured bacterium | reverse complement strand
TATCTCCGTCTGCTGAAGCTCTATCATCGCGTCGTAAAACGGGCCGCTTATGGTGTTGAGCTTTTCGGGCCTTGCGAGGCGGACGATACCGAGGTGAGGATTTTCACTGTCGATTTCAAAACTCAAAAATTCTTTATAGCTCATATCGAATAACCTTTCTGAAAAATATGACGGACTTTGTCTATTTTTAATCATACCACCTTCGACGCATCGGAAACAAGGTTACAACGACCGTTCGGACAAAAAAATAACACGCGGATTTTGTGCATTTCTGCACAAAACGACGCAGCCAAACTCATATAGGAAAATTGCCGCGGAGCTTTCCGCGGCAATTCAGATTTTTTACTTATTCTTCTGATACAGGAACCACAGGCCCTTGAGAAGCAGATCGTCGTCGCAGACGATTTCATGCCGGCAGTAGGGGGTGATGCTGCCCGCGAGACCGCCGGTGGCGACCACGACGCACTTTTCTCCGACCTCCTCCTCAATGCGCTCTATCATTCCGTCCAGCATTGCGGCGGTGCCGTACACGGCGCCGGAGCGCATCGCGTCAACGGTGTTGGAGGCGATGGCCTTTTTCGGCGGGATAATGGCGATGTCGGGCAGAAGGCTTGTACCGGAGGCAAGGGCGTTATACGAAAGCTTGACGCCGGGGACGATAGCGCCGCCGCGGTAGCACTTTTCACCGTCCACATAGACGATGGTGGTCGCGGTGCCCATGTCGATAATGATGCAGGGCGTGCCGTAGTAGTTCATTGCGGCGACCGAGCCTACCACGAGGTCGCCCGCGAGCGTGGACGGGTCGTCTATCCTGACGTTCATGCCGGTGCGGATACCGGGGCCGACGACCATGGCCTTTTGCCCCGTGAGTATTCTGACGGCACGGCTGAGCGCCTGAGTGACCGTGGGCACGACGGAGGAGATGATGACGCCCTCAAAGCCGCGCACGTCGATATTCTGCACCTCAAGAATCTGCTTGAGCTTTATTGCGTATTCAACGTCGGTAGAGCGGTCATCCGTGTGGATACGGACGATATTGAGTATCTCACCGTTTTCAATACAGCCGAAAACGATATTGGTGTTGCCGACATCGACAGCCAGTATCATGTTGACACCTCCGCGAAGAATAGTATCAGGAACGCATTTTCTTGGCGAGCTTGACGAGTCTTACGATGACAGGCGCGAGAACGACGTTGACCGCCATCTCAAAGACAAAGTTAAGTCCGACAAGACCGAAAATCATGTAGCTGCCAACATTGGTGAAACCGGAAGCCTCGGCCCAGCCGGACATGGTGGGCAGGAAGAAGATGAAGCAGCCGATAAGGAAAACGCCGGTGTTGACCACGGGGCAGACTACTGCCGCCGCCGCGGCTGCAAGAACGTCGCTCTTCTTTTCGAGAGCCTTGTAGGCAAGACCCGCGCAGAGACCCGCGAGAGCACCCTTTGCAATGCAGGTCACGATGGTGCCGAGAACGTTCACGGCGAGAAACGCGCCCGCGTCAAGCGCGCACACGACAACGCCGAACACGAAGCCGAGCCATGCACCGGCCTTTGCGCCGTAGAGCGCAGCGCCGATGACGATGGGGACAAGGACAAGCGAGATGGAGAACGGGCCGAAGCGAATGAAGGTGCCCATAAGCTGAAGCACGACAACGATCGCGGTGAAGATCGCCATTCCGGCGAGCTGACGGGTCTTTCCGGCGGAGTAGCCGCCGCTTGTGGATTTGCTCATATTCAATTACCTCCTGCTGTCGCTCCCTTATTATATTTTACCCGTCCGCAAAGCCGATGAAAAGCCGTGTCTTCGCATTATGCGTAAGACCGGACAGTTCATTGCGGTGAAAAATTCCGCGCGCTTTGTTCGGGATATGGTGGGATGCGATGCGGCCACATTATAACAAGAACGCTCTTTTTTTGTCAACAGTCCCGTATGCCCGGAACCGTTAACTCTGACGCCGGTATTTTGCCCGCTGTCGGCAGTATTCCCCGTGTCGATGCACAAAAACACCCCGTTTATCGGGAAATAAATAATTTTCCGTTCAGTTTGCGATGCTGTGGTGTGCGTTGGGGCTTGTCTGGTCGAGGGCGAGAAAGGTATAGCCGTTGGCAAGTCCCCATTTGAGGACGGTCTCGACGGCGTTTATGCTGAAGTCCTTTATATCGTGCTGGAGAACGATCGACACGCGGCGCACGCTGCACCCGTCGATGATGTTCTGCGCCACTGTGTCGGTCTGCGTCGTCTCGCCCGCGTCGCCGGAGGACACGTTCCAGTCGTAGTAGGTGTAGCCCATGTCCGTCAGTGCGGAGGCAAGCCGGGAGATTATACCCTCGTTGAAGCGGCTGACGGTGTTGGAGCTGCCGCCGGGGAAGCGGTACAGGGAGGTGTAGCTGCCGGTCTGCTCGTATATTATCTCCTGCATGGCGTTAAAGTCGGCAAAGAAGGCGTCCTCGGAGGAATAAATATCCCTGTAATTGTGAGAATAAGTGTGTACGCCCACCGCGTGCCCCTCTCTCACGGCGCGGCCTATCATATCGTAATACTTTGGATATGTCCCCGTGACGAAGAAGGTGGCCTTGGCGTTATATTTCTTCAGTACGTCAAGCAGGGCGGAGGTGTAGGGGCCGGGGCCGTCGTCAAAGGTGAGGTAGATGACCCTGCCGTCGGGCGTGACGATGTCTGGGTTGTTCGCCGGAAGCACCGTCACCGTTCTGACGGCGCTTATGGTTTCTCCCGTCTCGCTTTCGAGTATATAGCTCAGCTCGTAGGTTCCCGGCGCATAGGGGATGACCTCCCCGCTGACGTACACATAGCCGCTCAAATCGTTTCCCTGCATATCCACGGCGGAAAAGCCGGGGTCGGTGAAGGACTGCGAAGCCGGGACGGTAATGCTTTCGCCGCCGTACAGCGTGAGCTGCGGTGTGCTGTCGAGAAAGTCAAGCTCGCGCACCGCCGTCGCCGTATTGCCGGAGCTGTCCGAGACGGTATAGCTGATGCAGCCGTCGCTCACGCTGCGCTTTACCTTATCCGTAATGTCTCCGTCATAATTGTCTTTTGCCGTGAAGCCCTCCTCCTCGTAGCCGGTAAACCAGCTCGGGTGGTAGTCGGGATTATGCGTAAGCTCTATGACGGGCGGGGTGCGGTCAACCACGTTCACGATGCGGGTAATGCTGTAATCGACAAAAAAGCTGCGCGTATGGTAAACTATTTCACAGACGCCGAGCTTATTGAAATCGCCGTGTATCTCAGTCGTTATCGGCAGATGCTGCTTGAACTCCCCGAACAGCGCCCCCGTGGAGACAGCGTACACGCCCGGCTCTATATACTCCTGCCCGTACTCAAGCTCCGTCTCCTGCGCACCCGTGATGTAAAACAGAACGTGTCTGTTGTCGATCATCACCACTGCCGCAGCAGACGCGAGAAATATTATAAACAGCGACAGCAATATCGCTGCGAGTATCCATCTTTTCTTTCTGCCTTTGCGGCTCTTTTCACTGTTTTGCATTTTCATACCTGACATTCTCAATGTTATGTAACCTTATTATACTCCTATTTATAAAAAATAAAAGAGAAAAATTGGTTATCTTCGATTTCTTTGACGAACGAACAGGTATTTTGTTCTGCTTCGTTTGTGAAAAGCCTGAGTGCCGTTTCGACCGTGGATTCGGGACTTGACAAAGAGTAGGAGGAAGAGCAAAATAAAAATGGCATTGACCGAACGGCTTGAATACACAATATAAAAAGGAGAAAAGATGAAACCCGATCAGTTCGTAATGAAACAAAAAGACCGCCTCCCGGTGTGCACAGTCAAAGAATCGGAAGAACGCCGGGTGCTCTCCGGCATAATCAGTTCCTTTACGTTTCTGTTTTTGCTGGAAGCGAGAGCGTTGACGATGCTTGGCAAAGGCCCCGTTTCGTTTGAAAAATATTTCCTTTTTACCGTGGTAATCCTCTATTGCTTTGGATATCTGTTCCTTTTCCGCAAGAAAGAATTCTTCAAACCGGATTTGCTTTGCGCGGCTTCCGCGATCCTTGTTTCCGGCGCGATCCTGTTCACGTCCTTTATATATGAGCAAAAAGACAGTCTTTTCGCTTCCGGCAAGGATGCGGTGTTTTTCTGCTTCTGTGTCTGTTTTTTTTATTTGATGTTTTTCTGCGTCAAACATTTCTGGCTGTGTGACTTCGAAATATCAAGCAGCCGGGATAAACGCCCATCATATAT
>CAMEHJ010000148.1 GCA_945917385.1 uncultured bacterium | reverse complement strand
AACCCCTCCGAGCCGCCTGACGGCGACCCACCTCCCCTTGCACAGGGGAGGCAAGGAAAAAATGTACGTTGAAACTCTTGGCTCTCCCTTTGGGAGAGCTGTCGGCAACGCCGACTGAGAGGGTTTTCGTTCCCTTGCCCCTCATTCTTTGCACTGTGAGGAGCATTCAAAAAGCCTGCCGTGAAATAATCACCAAATTCTGCCGGGCGGCTTTGGCAAAAACATGAATTGTTTCCCGCCGACGCAGGCGATATAATCATAATGTAAAATGATTATAGGAGGTCTCGATATGCGCAAAGCGACCGTAAGATATCTCGCAATTCTTCTTTGCCTGATTATCGGCATTTTCGCCTGTATGGGCATCGCAAACTCCATCCAGACCGACCACGGGCGCATCAGGGTCTCGCTCGGTGAGATAGAGACGGAGGAGGGCAGCCTTACATACAAGCTGTATGTCCCCGACAACGCAAGCGCGGACACACCCGCACCGGGCGTACTGCTGCTGCACGGCTACCAGAACGACAGGGAGACCTGCGCCGCCTACGCAATCGAGCTTGCACGGCGCGGCGTCGTGGTCATGTCGCTCGACGAGTACGGCCACGGCGAAACCGAAGTCGGCCTGCTCGAGCGCGGCTACGTCAATCAGCGCGTCAAGGTGAACTTCGGTGAGGACAGCCGCGAGGACGGCACCTTTGTTGATGTCGGCGGCAGTAAGCGCTACCGCTTGCTGATGAACTTCTCAAACCTCTCGTTCTTCGATGAAAGATACACCAAGGACTCCGCCGGCAATTCCGTCTCCGACAGCTCATGCGGCGGCATCGCGGCATATGCCGTGCTTGCGGGTATGGACATGGTCGATCCCGGACGCCTTGCCGTCAGCGGTCACTCCATGGGCACATGGTCAAGCTGGAGCGTCGCCGCGGCTTACTCCGGCGCCGTGAACGAACAGGGCGTTGATATCTCGCCCAAGGCTACGGTGCTTCAATGCGGTGAGCTGTTCAGAAAGAGCGCCTACGACGCGGAGAAGATATCCTTCAATAACGTCCTTTTGCTTCAGGCAAAGTACGACGAGTTCAGCTATTTCAGAGATTATCAGAGCTTTCTGACCGACGATGTGCTCCACAGCGAGCTGCGTGCGGAGTTTCTCGGCTGCTCACGGGAGGAGGCCGCGTGGAACACGACCTACGGCAGCTTCTCGGACGGCAGCGCGCGGCGCATGGAGCTGCTTGCCACCAACCACCGTCTGACCACCCACGACGGCAGCGGCCTTGCTGCGGCAATGGAATGGTTCGGACAGACCATCGGCTTTGAAAAGAACCTTGCGCCGACCGACCAGGGCTATATGACCAAGGAGCTTCTGGTGTTCGCGGCGATGCTGCTTGCGATTGCGGCAATGCTGCCGCTGATGGAGCTGCTGCTGTGTACGCCGTTCTTCGCCGGTGCGGCGGCGGCACTGCCCGACAAAGCGGGCATCCTGCCGAAAAAGCGCTGGTGGAAAAACGCCGTGATAACCATACTTATCGCCGGTGCGACCTTCCCGTTTATGACACAGCTCGGTCACGCGCTGTTCCCGTTCCCGGAATCGGTGTTCCGCATGACCATCGGTGACGGCTTCTTGTGCTGGTACTTACTGCTTATCGTTGTAATGCTTGCGACCACATGGCCGAAGGTGCATAAGGCGAAAAAGCAGGGGAAAGGCGTATGGAGCGATCTGGGCTTCTCCGCGCCGGAGCACGCAGAGAAGATTGACTGGGCGCTGTTCGGCAAGGGGCTTTTGCTCAGCGCGTGCATGATAGGGCTTATGTATGTGCTCGTCACGCTGTGCCAGAAGCTGTTTTTGCTCGACTTTAGGTTCATATGGCCGTTCTTCAAGTCCTTCAGCGGCGAACGCTTTGTGCAGTTTCTTGTGTACTTCCCGTTCTTTGCGCTGTTCTTCCTGCTCAATAACAGCAAGATATTCGCCGGTATGCGCACAAACGCGACCTACGAAAAGGGCGCGGGCGGCTTCTTCGGCACATGGTGGAGAAGTGCTTTGCTGATGATCGGCGGCGTGCTGATCATCGTGCTGATCGAATACGTTCCGTTCTTCATGGGCATCGGACCGGGCGCGGATCTGCTGTTCGGCTCCACCTTCGGCGGACCGTTTATGAGCATACTCATCGTGTTCGTGCCGCAGGTGCTTGTGTTCAGCGTGCTCGGTACCTATATCTACCGCAGAACGGGCAGCGTCTACACCGGCGCATTGACCATCGCGGCTATGGCGGCATGGATCATCACCGGCGGCTCCGCGATCCTGTAAAATCATCCGAAAATTTACTCATAGGGAACGGTCTGCGCCGTTCCCTTTTTTAATTTTTATCGTAGGGGACGGGTTTCCCGTCCCGATTGTAAAAGATTAAAAGGAAAAACAAAGCACGAAAGAGGAATCATCAAAGATTTTCTTTCGTGCTTTGTTTCTGTCATAGACCTTCGCGCTCTGCGCTTTGCGGGTAACGGGGCTTAGCTCGCCCCATGTGCCGCGGCGGACTTTGTCAAGCTCACGCTTTTTCTTTTTTGAAAGCTTTTCATAGGGAATGAATTTTTCCATCTCGCACCTCCCAAGTTTTTCGCGCCGGTATTATACCCGAAACAAGCGTATAATGCAATACGGCGGCAATGACTTTTTATACGCGGACCGATGCAATTCACGCTTAAAAAATTTTAATACAGGAATATTTACAAAAACAGGAATTAATTTACAAATATACCAAGAATTGACAACAAATTATCTAAAATATTAAAAAAACAGTAGCATTTTTCAGACAAAGGTGGTACACTGCTTCTGTCAATAAATCATATTCTGTCTGACCTTGGAGAATACCAATGAAAAGGCGATGTTCTGTAAGGAAAATGAGCATATGGGAAAGCCGACTTTATGAACGCAACAGTATGGCGCTCATGTGCTGCATCTGTCTTGTCGTGGCAACGGACGCTTTCTGGCTGATAGTGGGCTTGCTGAACGAAAACATTTTTCCGGAGAAAAGCTCGCTGCTGTTTGGCTTGCTCTTCGTGGTTATCGTGCTGTGTATCGCGCTCGGCCTGTGGTCGGAAATCAAAATCAGGCAGAAGAATTTTTTGAGACTGAGACAGGCCAGCCTTTTCTTTGACAGTCTGCTTGCGGCAGAGGTGACGATACTGTGCATCGCCCACAACCTGTATTTCCCCCTGAGCGGCGTAAATGTGTTATTTGATATCCCGCTGTCGTCACTGTATCTGTTCATGCTCGTGTTTCTGCCGATGGTGAGGTTCAGAGACAGCGTGTATGTTATATCGCTCTCTGTTGCTGCCATCACGATCCCGTGCATCGCTACCGGCAGGGAAAACTACAATCCGCTGCCTGAATTTCTGATGATAATGTGTATTATCACAGCATACGCCGCTTACCGTATGCTGAACATCAGATACCTGCGCGAGGAGCAGCACCTTGAAGAACATAAGGAGCAATATCTTAGAATGACTAACGAAAGTCTTGAAACGGTTGCCGCCACGATAGATGCCAAAAACCTCTATCTGAAGGGACATTCCAAGCGCGTGGCGGAGTATTCCCGTGAAGTTGCCGGGCGAATGGGTATGTCGGAAGATGACTGTCAGGCGGTTTATTTTGCGGGGCTTCTGCATGATATCGGAAAAATCGGTATCCCGAACAGTATATTGGACAAGCAGCAAAAGCTGACCGACGAGGAATACGACGTGATCAAACGGCACTGCTCGCTCGGCAGTGAGATCCTCAAGAGCATGAGCGCCGTGCCGGAGCTTGCGCAGGTCGCGCGCTGGCACCATGAGCGTTATGACGGCAGCGGCTACCCGGACGGATTGAAGGGTGAGGAAATCCCGATATTCGCCCGCATCATCAGCGTCTGCGACGCATACGATGCGATGTCCAGCGAGCGCTCTTACCGCAAGCCGCTGCTCCGTGAGGAGATTATCGGGCAGCTTGTTAAATACAGAGGAATACAGTTTGACCCCAAAGTCGTGGACGCTATGCTGTCCACACTTCAAACTCAGTAATTTTTGTACCCCCGAACGCGAAAACGTTCGGGGGTATCTTTGTGTGGGGAGAAAAGCTTGACATGAATTTTACAGTTTGCGGATTTTGAATTTTACACTCGGCGCATATCATAATGCTCGAAAGGGATGAAGAACCCTGACATTATGATCAAAGGAGAAAATGAAATGAAAAGAATGA
>CAMEHJ010000147.1 GCA_945917385.1 uncultured bacterium | reverse complement strand
GATGAACCTGCTTCAAAACGCATACAAGTACGGGCGCGAAAACGGCCACATCAAGCTCAGTCTCAGGGACGGGGCGGATTTCGTCACGCTCTCCGTCTCGGACGACGGTATAGGCATCGCTCCGGAAAATATCCATAAGGTGTGGCAGCGCTTCTGGCAGGCAGACCCCTCCCGCTCCGAAAACGGAAGCAGCGGTCTCGGCCTCTCGATGGTCAGGGAGATTGCCCACTTTCACGGCGGCGATGCAAGTGTCGAAAGCACACTTGGAGAGGGCAGCACCTTCACCGTCACCCTCCCCAAAAACTGAAAAAGCAAAAGCAGGACGGCCTCCGCCGTCCTGCTTTAATATCAGTCTATATGAATCACTTTCTGTGCAAGGTCGTCCACCGTGATGTTTGAGTTGTGGTAGCGCTCTCTCTTAACGGTCACCTTGCCGACGTTTATCGCCTCTTTCGGGCAATACTGCACGCAGGCCATACAGCCGATGCAGTTTGTGCCGATCTGCGCCTTGCCCTGAGAAAGTGTGATATTCCCGCGCGGGCAGACCTTTACACACGCGCCGCAGGAAACACAGTCGTCGCTCACGTTCATGGCGGCGTTGAGCTTTTTGTTTATATCGGGGAAGTTTTTGCTCATCAGCCTGAACACGGACATCTTCGGCGGCTTTTTCGGAGAGTGCTTATAGATGCGCACCTCCTCCGCAACCTTTTTCGCCGTCTTTTCGCTGCGCTTCTGCGAGACGGAGGCGGGCACGGGCGGCATGGTCAGCGTGTGCGGCATGAGCCAGATGGCGGAGCTCTGCTGGGAAACGCCGTTCCAGTAGTCAAGGCCGACGATCTCGTCTATCTTATGCAGGCCGCAGCCGATGTAGCCCGCGTACTGTATGACCGCGAACTTGTAGGTTCCCGGCAGGATATGTATGCTCTTTACATAGCTTTCAACATCCCCCGGCAGACCGCCCGCATAGCACGGGAACACAAAGCCGACACGCTTATACCCCGTCGCGTCCGTCACCGCGGGGAAGGAGCGCATCATTACAATATCCGTGTCTCCGAGCTCCTTTGCAATATTTTTGCTCATATCAAGGCAGTTGCCGCTTCCGGAATAGCAGTAGATAATATTCTCGCTCATAAATAGCCTCCTTGCGGTTTCCCGCTCAAAAATTAGTGCTGCAGTCTTGATATTATTTTAACCCGTCTCTGCCCGCCGCGTCAACTCGGCGCGGGATTTTCGGCATATTGTATATTTTCCCGCCTCCGCTTTTGCTTACACATTCACGCATATGTCGTGTTTTTTGTCCCTGTCGGGTGCAAATTTCTGTGGCGGACGCGGCATTTTCGTGCTAAAATAGTGTTAATATCGGGTGAAAGGAGCTTTGCCATGTATTATCCCCAGGAAGAGCTTGATAAATTTGTCCGCGCCCAGCAGAGAGACTATGCCACCGCGCTGTCGGAGATACGCAGCGGGCGCAAGCGCAGTCATTGGATGTGGTACATTTTCCCTCAGATCCAGGGTCTCGGCATGAGCAGTACGGCGCAGTTTTACGGCATAAAGGACCTTGAGCAGGCAAAGGACTTTCTCGCCCACCCCTACCTTGGGCGAAATCTCATCGAGATATCCTCGGCTCTGCTCGCGCTTGATGAGAATAATCCCACCGCCGTCATGGGCTATCCCGACGATTTGAAGCTGCGCTCGTGCATGACGCTGTTTGAGCTTGCAGACCCCTCCGTCGGCGTTTTCGCGGCGGTGCTCGACAAATTCTACGGCGGCAGGCGGGACGAGATGACCCTGAGAATACTCAATCTGTGAGGTGCTTATGAAATACAGGCTTGATAAATACGGAAACAAACTCTCCGCCCTCGGCTACGGCTGTATGCGCTTTACCTCCACGGCGGGCAGGGTCGATGTTGACAAGACCGAAAAGGAGATCATGGCGGCATACAACGCGGGCGTCAACTATTACGACACCGCCTACGTCTACCCCGGCAGCGAGGACGCGCTCGGCCAGATACTCAGCCGCAACAACATCCGCGACAAGGTGAACATCGCCACAAAGCTGCCGCACTACCTTATCAAAAGCCACGACAGTCTCGATAAGTTCTTCTCCGAGGAGCTTCGCCGTCTCAGAACCGACCATGTGGACTACTATCTCATGCATATGCTGACGGATACCGCCACCTGGGAGCGGCTCAAGGCGCTCGGCATCGTCGAGTGGATCGAGGAGAAGAAGGCCTCCGGCGCTATACGTCAGATTGGCTTTTCCTACCACGGCAACTCCGATATGTTCTGCGAGCTTGTTGACGCCTACGACTGGGACTTCTGTCAGATACAGTATAACTACATGGACGAACACTCTCAGGCGGGGCGCAAGGGTCTGCAATACGCAAACGCCAAGGGTCTGCCGGTCATTATCATGGAGCCGCTTCGCGGCGGCAGGCTCGTCAGCCGCCTGCCCGCCGAGGCGAAGAAGATTTTTGAAAATCACCCCGTCTCCTATACTCCGGCGCAGTGGGCGTTTCGCTGGCTGTGGAATCAGCCGGAGGTCACGGTCGTGCTGTCGGGCATGAACTCGCTCGACATGGTAAACGACAACACCGCCACCGCCTCCGACGCCGACGTGGGCGAGCTTAACGAGGCGGATGAGGAGATGCTCTCCCGCGTGGTTCAGGCAATCAACGCGAAGATGAAGGTCGGCTGCACCGGCTGCCGCTACTGCGTGCCCTGCCCGAAGGGCGTGGATATCCCCGGCACCTTTGCCGCCTATAACCGCCGCTATTCCGAGGGTTGGTTCAGCGGGGAGATGGACTATTTCATGTGCACCGCCATGCGCAAGAACTCCACCGCCGCCTCCAACTGCATCGGCTGCGGCAAGTGCGAGTCGCACTGCCCGCAGCATATCGACATCCGAAATCAGCTCAAGAACGCCCGCAAGGAGCTTGAAGGCCCGCTCTATAAGGTCGCCGCGAAGGCGGTCAAGGTACTCAAGCTCTACGGCTGATAAAAGCCGAGCGATTTACTTGATACGGCAAATCCTCCTGCCTCCCATTTCCGGGAGACAGGAGGATTTTTCGTTGTTATTCCGCCCCGGCTTTCAACGCCGCGAGCTTGTCCTGCGCCGCTATATTATCCGAGGCATTTTATGGACGCGTCCAGGAGCCGCTTGTTGTAGCCGCTGATCTCGATGTCTTCCCATTCGTCCGCGCTGCCGCCGTAATAAACGGTTTCAATATGGTAGCAGGCGTTGAAGGCGCTGTTTCCGATCTCCGTGACGGAGGCGGGGATATACACGGTTTTCAGTGATTCGCAGCAGTTGAAGGTCTCCTCGCCGATGATCTCAACTCCCTCCGGGATTTCGATTTCCTTCAGGTTGTAGCACTTGTAGAACGCGGCGTTGCCGATCTCCTTTACGCTGTCGGGGATGCTGACGGTTTTAAGATTGCCGCAGTACTGGAAGGCGTTTTCGCTGATGCTCGTAATGCCGTCTTCGATGACGACCGACTTGATTTCCTTACTCTGCTTTGCCCACGGCGACTCAACATAGCTGTAGTCCGGCATCATGCCGTCGCCGGATATGGTCAGCACGCCCTTTTTGCTGATCGACCATTCAAGTGCGGCGACGCGGTCCTCATCCGCATACCACGGGTTTCCTTCGCATTGGAAGGACGCGTTCTGCAAATTCTTGTTGCCGCTTTCGATCTCAATGTACTCCCAATCCTCCTGCGCGCCCTCGTAATACACGTCCTTCAGCGCAGAGCAGCCTGCGAACGCGGAATAGCCGACGTACTCCACGGTGTCGGGAATGGTGACCGATTTCAGCGCTTTGCAATTGCCGCAGAGCGCATCGGGGATCTCCTCCAATCCGTAGGGGATCGTGAGCGACTTCAGCTTGTGACATTCGTCAAAGCAGTTTGCGCCGAGGACATCGAGAGTCTCCGGCATCACAACGCTTTCAAGCGCTCTGCACTTATAAAACGCGTAGTCGCCGAGGTAGGTCAGGCTGCTCGGCAAGACGGCGGTTTTCGCGTTCACGCAGTACTGGAAGGTGTTCGCGCTGATGCCCGTCACGCCCTCCTCGACCACGATGGACGTTATCTCCTTCCGCTTGCTCTCCCAGGGGGGCGCGGTGTAGGAATAGTCCGGCAGCTCACCGTCGCCGGAAATGGTCAGCACGCCTTTTTTGCTCAATGACCATTCCAGCGGCCTTGCCGCGAACGCCGTGCCGCCGAGCGATGCG
>CAMEHJ010000146.1 GCA_945917385.1 uncultured bacterium | reverse complement strand
GCTCGGAGGAGGTTTTTTCGTCGTCGTCGATGCCGAGACGGCGGATGAGCGCGTCCACCCTTGCAGTAAGCTCTGCCGGGGAGAAGGGCTTCGTCACATAGTCGTCCGCCCCCGTCATCAGTCCGGTGACCTTGTCTATCTCCTGACTCTTCGCCGTGAGCATGATGATGCCTATCTTCGAGCCGGTGGCGCGGATACGGCGGCACACCTCAAACCCGTCGATATCCGGCAGCATGACGTCGAGCAGAGCCATGCAGATATCGGGGTTGACCTTGAGCTTTTCAAGCGCCATCTCGCCGTTTTCGGCCTCAATAGGCTCAAACCCGCTGCGGCGCAGGTTGATAACGACAAAGCTGCGAATATTGGCTTCGTCTTCAAGAACAAGTATTTTCTTCATTATATTTCAATCTCCGTTCTGCCGCTGATTTCCCGATACGACCCAAAAGGTGTTATATCCCAAAATCATGGCGCGGCGGTTAAAGATATTCGGCGCTTCGCGCTGAGCGAAACGGCTCGTCCGAAAGCTGTGCAGCAGCGGGTTACCCCCTCAAAAGGGCGCAGTTAACCCACTGTATTTTAATATACACTGAGAGTATAACATACCTTTTACAAAATTAACAGTCAAAATTTCAAAAAATTCACAAAGTTTTTGCGATAAGGTTACATAATACTAATTCTTGATTATTTCGGAGCGTGCTGTTAATATATTAGCCATGAGTAATTTTGACAATAATACGGTACTCGGCATCGTTGCCCATGTTGACGCGGGGAAAACCACACTCGCGGAGGCGATGCTGTACCTTTCGGGAAAAATAAATAAGTTAGGGCGGGTTGACCACCGGGACAGCTTCCTTGACAGCCACAGCCTTGAACGGCGCAGAGGAATAACCATTTCAAAGCAGGCGCGATTCGATTTCTCAGAGCGCGGCTTCACCCTCATCGACACGCCGGGGCACGTGGACTTTTCAAGCGAGACGGAGAGAACGATGCAGGTGCTCGACTGCGCGGTGCTCGTCATAAGCGGGACGGACGGCGTTCAGGCGCACACGGAGACGGTCTGGAAAATGCTTGAGCGCTACGAAGTTCCCTGCTTCCTGTTCGTGACGAAGATGGATCTGCCCGGCTGCGAGAGAGGGGAACTGCTGGAGGCGCTGCGTGCGCGGCTCTCAGACGGGTGCGAGGACTTCTCAGCACCGGACGGCGAATTTTACGAGCGCTGCGCTCTGCGAGACGAGGCGGCGATGGATAAATACCTCGAAAGCGGCACGCTCGATGAAACGGAGCTTATGCGTCTTATCTCCGAGCGGCGGCTGTTCCCTTGCTTTTTCGGTTCGGGACTTAAAACCGAGGGCGTTGAGGAGCTTCTGGAGGGATTGGAGAGATATGCGCCGCGCAAGTGCTATCCGGACGAATTCGGCGCGAGAGTATACAAGATTGCAAGAGACAGTCAGGGCGGGCGCATGACCTTTATAAAATGCACCGGCGGTGAGCTGAAGGTAAGAACGCCGGTAAAATACACGGATGAAAACGGAAAAGCCTATGAGGAGAAGGTCAGCGCGCTGAGAATATACTCCGGCGATAAGTTTGAGGCCGTGGAGAAGGTGCGCGCGGGAGAGGTCTGCGCCGTGCTCGGACTGACGGCGACATACCCCGGACAGGGGCTCGGCGCCGAGACCGCCGCCGCGCCGCCGATGCTTGAGCCCGTTCTCAGCTACCGCGTCATTCTCCCCGCCGGGACGGACGCGGCGAAGATGCTCCCGAAGCTCAGGCTTTTGCAGCAGGAGGACCCCCAGCTTCACCTTGAGTGGAACGAGCATACTGGAGAGATATCTGTGCGCCTTATGGGCAAAGTGCAGACGGATGTACTCAAAAGCATCGTAAAGGAGCGCTTTGACACCGATATTGAATTTGATACCGGCAGGATAATGTACAAAGAGACGATTGCCGACAGGGTGGAGGGGATCGGACATTTTGAACCGCTCAGACACTATGCGGAGGTACATCTGATACTGGAGCCGCTGCCGAGGGGGAGCGGGCTGGTGTTTGACTCCGTGTGCAGTGAGGACGAGTTGGACAGAAACTGGCAGCGCCTTATCCTGACCCACCTTGCCGAGCGCAGTCATCTGGGCGTACTGACCGGCTCGCCGGTAACGGATATAAAAATAAGCCTTGCATCCGGCAGAGCGCATATCAAGCACACCGAGGGCGGGGACTTCCGACAGGCGACCTACCGCGCCGTGCGTCAGGGGCTTATGCAGGCAAAGAGCGTTCTGCTTGAGCCGTGGTATGCGTTTTCAATCGAGGTCCCGGCAGAGCAGATAGGCAGGGCGATAAGCGATGTGCGCGCGATGAGCGGGGAGTTTGAATCCCCGACGGACGCAGGAGAGCTTGTTCGCCTTGAGGGCAGCGCCCCCGTGTCGGAGATGAACGGCTATATGGATACGCTCACCGCCTATTCCCACGGGCGCGGGAGACTGACGCTCAGACCCGACGGATACAGACCGTGCCACAACGCGGACAAGGTGATATCGCAGCTTGCCTACGACGCGCAGAGCGACCTTGAAAACACACCTGACAGCGTGTTCTGCGCCCACGGCGCGGGGGTCAATATAAGCTGGGACAGGGTGACGGAGTACATGCACCTTGATAGCGTACTGAAGCCGAGGCGGACGGAAGGCGCTGTGCAGCCCGCTGTCAGGCGCAGCATCAGCATTGACGAGCGGGAGCTTGAGGCAATCATGGAGCGGGAGTTCGGCGCGATAAAGCGCCCCATGTATTCAAAGCCGCAGAATGCTTCCGTACCCGAAAGACAGATAAGCATACAAAGCAGGAAAGAATATATAATAGTTGACGGATATAATCTGATCTTCGCCTGGGACGAGCTGAAAAGCCTTGCCAAAGACCGGCTCGACCTTGCGCGAACGCACCTCATGGATATGCTTGTAAACTACTGCGGATATACAAAGAGCGTACTCGTGCTGGTGTTTGACGGCTTCCGCACGCCCGGAAACCCCGGCTCAAAGGGAGAGTACCACAATATCAAGGTGGTCTACACCAAAGACGGGGAGACGGGCGATGCGTACATCGAGCGCATTGCCAACGACGCGGGTAAAAACTACTCCGTGAGAGTGGTGACAAACGACAATCTCATCCGGCTTTCGGCGCTGCGCTCCGGCGTTTTGCGCTGTTCGGCGGGGGAGTTTAAAAACGAAGTGGAATGGGTGCTGAGCAGGATAGACGAGGTACTGGAAAAATCAAACCTCGGCGCGCACAGCACGAAGCTGAAAGATGGAAAACAATGAACTTTTGAGGCGCGCGCAGGACCTTGCGCGGCGCTGTGACAAAAGCGCCTGTGTTACGAATACGGGCTTTCTGACCCCGGCGGAGCAGTATTTTCTCGGCAGCCGGCCGCTTTCGGACTTTGACTGCAAGCTCTGCTTCCACGGCGGGGCGGAGGACTGCGAGCGCAAAGCGGCGTTCTTCCTGCCGGATTATCTGGAGGAGGAGTATTTTGACGCAGCCGAGTATATAAAGGTCATTAAGCTGACGGCGCATTTCGGCACGCCCGGCCACCGCGACTATATGGGCGCACTGCTCGGCATGGGCGTGGGGCGCGAGTGGATAGGGGATATACGGGTAATTGAGAATACCGCGTATGTTTTCTGCCTGCCGAGCGTTCTGCGCCACCTTACGAGCATAGACAAGGTCGGGCGCTGCGGAGTGACGGCGGAGGAAACGGAGCTGTCTGCGGTGCCGCCACTGCAATTACAGGTCAAGAGCAAAAGCTTTTCCGTGATGTCGATGCGGCTTGACGCCGTGACCGGCGGTATGTTTGACCTCAGCCGCACGGAGGCGGCAAAGCAGATAAATCTTGGCAATGTCAGCCTGAATTACAGCCAGTGTACAAAGTGCGACGCGCAGATACGCGAGGGGGATATAATCTCGCTTCGCGGAAGCGGCAAGGGCAGGGTCACGGGCACGGGCGGCACGTCGAGAAAGGGCAGGCTTTTTGTCAATGCGGAGATATATAAATAGGAGGAAAAATGCGCGCATACGAACGGCTTCTTGAATATGTGAAAATCGACACCCAAAGCAGCGAGGAAACGGACACCGTTCCCAGCACGGCGGGGCAGCTCGCGCTTGCCGAAAGACTGAAAGCGGAGATGGAAAAGCTCGGCATGGAGAGGGTTTTCGTGGATGAGCACGCCTATGTCTACGGCTTTCTCACGGCGAGCGAG
>CAMEHJ010000145.1 GCA_945917385.1 uncultured bacterium | reverse complement strand
GTTTCGTCCTCCATGGACAGATCCCTGGCGGGGGAGGCAAAGACGCATTTCAGGACGGCCGAAATACCCGTCACCGTCCGCTCTCTCGACGTCTCAGCGCTGATACTCGGAATCGAAAGCGATATTCAGGCCGAGTGCGAAAAGGCCGTTCTCGCCGCCCGCCGCCCGTCCGAAGTATACAACGACGACGGCAGCTTCAAAGCCGAGGTTATTGACACCGCTTACGAAGCGGCGCTCCTATCCCGCCTCGAAAACCGGGACAGGTATCTGCGCACCGCTTCTCTTTCGATGAAGCTCAGGTATGCATCTAATGAATGGACGCTAAAAAACGCGCAGGAGATAATGTCAGCGCTCAAGCCGGATACAAACAGCGCAAACCCCGGCAGGGACGGGTGTGAGACAAAGCTCCAGCCCATTGATTTTCACTACACTCTCCCCGACCGCACCGGCCCCGCCCCCATGCCGGACGCGTCGTGCTTCGGCATGACCTACGACCCATCCGAGATAAGCGCCCTTCTGCAAACCGACACGGCGCAGAAGCTTATCGGCGGTCAGACGCTTGACTGGCGCGAGGACAAGGCCTTCCTCCCCGGCACGCCCATCCGATATTACCTTGACGAGACGATACTCTGCATCGTATGGCAGGAGTGCGAGCACGGCGCGGTCGGCACCTTCTCGGAGGTGTTCATTGCCGACGCAAGCCAGCTTCGCCGCAAGATAGCAAACGACAGCTTTGCCTGCGGCGCATACTACTACCCGACCGAGCTGTCAAAGCAGGCAAACGCCGTTCTCGCCCTCAGCGGTGACTTCTATGACCTCCCCGGGCGCGTGTACGGCGTCTACGCCTACGACGGAAAGCTGATGAATTCCTGCCTGACGGACGGACAGACCTGCTACTTCACCGACAGCGGCGACATGATATTCAGCTACGAAAACCAGTTTGCAAGCAATGACGAGGCGCAGCGCTTTTTAGACGAGAACAACGTCATGTTCTCACTGAGTTTCGGCCCCGTGATTCTGGATAACGGCGTTGACGTCACCCCATACTCCTACCCGCTTGGCGAGGTACTGGACACCTATGCCCGCTGCTGCTTTGGTCAGCTCGGCAAGCTTCACTATCTCGCCATGACCATAAACGTCCTCAGCCCCGACTACTATGTGTATGTCACTCTGCGTCAGGCGGCCGACTCCATGATAGCGCACGGCTGCAAACAGGCGTACACACTTGACGGAGGACAGACCGGCAGCATCATTCTCGGAAACGAGCTTATAAACCCCGTGCAGTTTGGCGTTGAGCGCGAAATGAGCGACATTTTCTACTTCGCTACCGCCATCCCGGAGCCTGACTAACAAGATTACTCTTTCACTTTTACAGCAGGAGAACCCCAACATGAAAACAAAGAAACGTATTATAATAATTATTTCCGCCGTACTCGCCGTGCTCATTATCGCCGCCGTCGGCACCTACTTTGCACTGAAGCCGCGTACCGCCCCAGCCGCCGATATTCAATCAGAGATAAACAGTCTCGTTCAGAG
Organism: uncultured bacterium; assembly: GCA_945917385.1. The sequence continues at coordinate 2,705 of CAMEHJ010000145.1, read as the reverse complement.
TGCAAAGAAGAGCGCCGGAAACGACATTATCTCTCACTCGGCAACCGGTGAGTTGAAATGCGCCCTCTCCGGTGACGCGCAGGTGAAATACCGCCGCGCCACGCAGGAGGTCAGTGTTGCTTCGCTCGACCTTGACGCGCTCGCGAGCGGCATTGCCGGTGAGATGCAGGAAAAACTCGCCGAGTATGTCGAGAACGCCTATGAGCTGTCCGACGTCTATGACGAAAACGGCTGTTACCTCCCCCGTGTGCTTGACAACGCATACTCATCCGTCATAATGTCGAGACTGCGCGACAGCGCAAGCTTTTTGAAAACGCAGACGCTGACGCTTGGCCTCAGATACAGCGGCGGAAAATGGCACATTGCGGACACTTCCGCGCTCAAAGCAGCGCTGCAAATCACCGTAGACGGCAAGCCCGGCTACGATGAGGCGCTCGGTGAGCTTGCATATGTCCCCTTCCACTACATCCTTGACGACTGGACGAGCCCCGGCCCCGAACCGGATCCCGCCTGCTACGGCGAGACGAGCGACCCCGCAGTCGTCGCAGCGCTTTTAGAGACGGACGCGGCGAGGTATCTGATAAACGGTCAGCAAACCGACTGGAGCGCCGACCGCGTTTTTCTCCCCGGCAGCACCATCAGCTATTACCTTGACGATTCCATTCTCGTCATCACCTGGCAGGAGGAAGAACACGGCGCTGTCGGCACCTTCTCGGAAGTGTTCATCAATGACGGCAGCCAGCTCCGCCGCAAGCTCGCGGGCGACATCTTCGCCTGCTACGAGTTCTATCCCCCGACAACTCTTGCCGCCGAGGCAAACGCCGTCGTCGCGGTGAGCGGCGATTACTACGACATTCCGAACACCGTCCACGGCATCTACGCCTATGACGGCAAGGCCAGATGGTGCAATCTCTCGGAGGGTCAGACCTGCTTTTTCAGCGCAGACGGCGACATGGTCTTTACATATGAAAACCAGTTTTCAAGCGAGTACGCCGTGCAGAAGTTCATGGACGACAACAAGCTGATGTTCTCCGTGAGCTACGGCCCGGTGCTGATTCAGGATGGAGTTGACGTCACGCCGCAGGATTATTACCTGGGTGATATCAACGGCACCTTTGCCCGCGCCTGCATCGGTCAGCTCGGCAAGCTCCACTATCTCGCCATGACGCTGAACGTCCTCACCCCCGATTATCCGAACTACGTCACCGTAAAGCAGGCGGCGGAGACGATGCTCAGTCACGGCTGCAAGCAGGCGTACAATCTCCACGGCGCACATAACGCGACCATTATCATGGATGACCGCCTGATGAACCCCGTCCAGTTCGGATATGAGCGGTATATGAGCGACATCATCTACTTTGCCACCGCGATAGAGAAATAAAATCAAATCTCTCAGGCACTATACCTGAGAGATTTTCATATCGTAATTATTGAAAAATCCCTCCTGCCGCGCGGCAGGAGGGATTTTTTTATATCAGCTTGTACGTCTCAGAACGCTTGAATCAGCCGTTCTTGATGGCTGCCTGTGCGGCGGCAAGACGTGCGATGGGAACGCGGAAGGGGCTGCAGGAGACGTAGTCGAGACCGACCTTGTGGCAGAACTCAACGGAGCTGGGGTCGCCGCCGTGCTCACCGCAGATACCGAGGTGCAGCTCGGGACGGGTCTCGCGGCCGAGCTTTGCTGCCATGGCAACAAGCTTGCCAACACCGGTCTGGTCGAGACGTGCAAACGGGTCGGACTCGTAGATCTTGCGGTCGTAGTAGTAACCGAGGAACTTGCCGGCGTCGTCACGGCTGAAGCCGAAGGTCATCTGGGTAAGGTCGTTGGTACCGAAGGAGAAGAACTCTGCTTCCTTGGCGATCTCGTCAGCGGTCAGAGCAGCTCTGGGGATCTCGATCATGGTGCCGACAAGGTACTTCATGTCGGAGCCGGCCTCAGCGATGATAGCATCGGCAGCCTTGACAACGACATCCTTGACGAACTTGAGCTCCTTGACCTCGCCGACCAGCGGGATCATGATTTCGGGAACGATGTTCCACTCGGGGTGGCGTGCATTGACAGCCAGAGCAGCCTTGATGACGGCTCTGGTCTGCATCTCTGCGATTTCGGGGTAGGTGACAGCCAGACGGCAGCCGCGGTGACCCATCATGGGGTTGAACTCGTGGAGGGAAGCGATGAGCGCCTTGATGGACTCAACGGACTTGCCCTGTGCGTCTGCGAGAGCCTTGATGTCGGCCTCTTCGGTGGGAACGAACTCGTGGAGGGGAGGATCGAGGAAGCGGATGGTTACGGGATAGCCTTCCATTGCCTCGTAGATGCCCTCGAAGTCTTCCTGCTGCATCGGCTCAAGCTTTGCAAGTGCGGCAACGCGCTCTTCCTTGGTGTCGGCACAGATCATCTCGCGGAACACGGGGATACGGTCGGCGTTGAAGAACATATGCTCGGTACGGGTCAGGCCGATACCCTGTGCGCCAAGCTCGCGTGCCTTGCGTGCGTCTGCGGGAGTGTCGGCGTTGGTGCGGACCTTGAGGCGGCGGTACTTGTCGGCCCAGGACATGATGCGGCCGAACTCGCCTGCGATGGTAGCATCAACGGTGGGGATGATACCGTCGTAGATCTTACCGGTGGAGCCGTCGATGGAGATGTAGTCGCCCTCGTGGTAGACCTTGCCTGCCAGCTCGAACTTCTTGTTCTCCTCGTCCAT
>CAMEHJ010000144.1 GCA_945917385.1 uncultured bacterium | reverse complement strand
GAAGAAAACCGCGGAGAAGAAAACCGCGGAGAAGAAAACCGCGGAGAAGAAAACCACGGAGAAGAAAACCACAGCGAAGAAAACCACGGCAAAGAAAACGACCGAAAAGAAAACCACGGCGAAAAAGACCGCCGCGAAGAAAAAGACAGAAACGGAAGAATGAACCCGCCGCAGGCGGCGGGATGTGAAAGCACAGCCCGGTAAATCGTCTCATCCGGGGGTGCATGGAGGATAGATATGAAAACAGTAACGGTTCTGGGCGCGGGACTTGCGGGAAGCGAGTGCGCATGGCAGCTTGCAAAGCGCGGCATAAACGTGCGCCTGCATGAGATGAAGCCGGGGAAAATGTCGCCGGCACACACTTCCCCGCTTTTCGCGGAGCTTGTATGTTCAAACTCCTTCAGAAGCGACGAGCTTACCAATGCAGTCGGGCTTTTGAAGGCGGAGATGCGCGCGATGGGCTCGCTAATCATGGAGAGCGCGGACGCAAACAAGCTGCCCGCCGGCGGCGCGCTCGCCGTTGACAGGGTGGGCTTTTCCGAGTACATCACTAATAAGCTCAAGGCCATGCCGAACGTCGAGATAATCTACGGCGAGGTGACAGAGATCCCGGAGGGTGAAGTGGTTATCGCAACAGGCCCGCTGTCAAGCGACGCCATTGCCGCGCGCATTGCGGAGCTTTGTCCCGACAGCGATCTGCACTTCTATGACGCCGTCGCCCCCATCGTGACCATCGACAGCGTTGACATGGACAGCGCTTTCTTCGCCTCCCGCTACGATAAGGGGACGGCGGATTATGTAAACTGCCCGATGAGCAAAGAGGAATACCTCGCCTTCGTTTCGGAGCTTGTCTCGGCAAAGGAAGCGCCGGTTCACGGCTTTGACGACGCGGGGGTATTCGAGGGCTGTATGCCCGTTGAGGTCATGGCGCGCAGAGGCGTAGACACACTGCGCTACGGTCCGCTGAAGCCGGTCGGACTGAAAGACCCCAGAAAGCCGGACGAGGAGTTTTACGCGGTCGTTCAGCTTCGCAAGGACAATGCCGACGGGACTATATACAACATGGTCGGCTTTCAGACCCACCTCACCTGGGGTGAGCAGAAGCGCGTATTCACCATGATACCCGCGCTCAAAAACGCGGAGTTTGTCCGCTACGGCGTTATGCACCGCAACACCTACCTCGACTCTCCGCACCTGCTTGACAGATATTACAGACTGCGCAGCGACGAGCGCATAAGCTTTGCCGGGCAGATGACCGGCGTTGAGGGCTATGTGGAGTCCGCCGCCTCCGGTATGCTGGTCGGCATCGAGACCGCCGCGCGCGTGCTGGGTCTGCCCGCGGTTGACTTCCCGCAGGAGACGGCGATAGGCGCGCTCGGCAACTATATCTCCGGCGGCAGCGTCGGCGATTTCCAGCCGATGAACATCAACTTCGGCATCATTACCCCGCTTGACCACAGAGTGAAGGGCAAGAGGAACAAAAACGCCGCTATTTCCGAGCGGTCACTGAAAATAATCGAAGAACTGAAAGAGAAAGAGGTATTCCACATTGAAGATAATCATTGACGCAATGGGCGGCGACAACGCCCCTGCCGCCGTCGTAAAGGGCGCGGTCAGAGCAAAGAAGGAGCTGGGCGTGGATATCGTGCTCGTCGGCAGGGAAGAGGATGTGAAAGCCTGCCTTGCAGACGAGGGCTGCTCAGATATTGAGATCGTCGATGCGCGCGAGGTGGTAACGATGGAGGACGACCCCAGCACAGCTACCAGACGCAAGAAGGATTCCTCCATGACGGTGGCGCTGAACCTCTTAAAGGATGGGAAGGGCGACGCGGTCGTCTCCGCCGGAAGCACCGGCGCGCTGCTCACGGGCGCCACGCTCATCGTAAAGCGCATACGCGGCATCCGCCGCGCGGCGCTTGCTCCCGTTCTGCCCGCAGGAGAGCACGGCATCATGCTCATCGACTGCGGCGCAAATGTCGAGTGTACGCCGGAATACCTGCTTCAGTTTGCGTATATGGGCAGCTTCTATGCCAAAAAGCTCATGGGCTGTGAGAATCCCCGCGTGGGACTTCTCAACGTCGGCACCGAGGACACCAAGGGCGGAGATCTTCAGCATCAGAGCTTTGAGCTGCTCAAGCAGGCACACGAGGAAGGCCGCATCAACTTCGTCGGCAACGTCGAGGGTACGGGCGTTTTCGCGGGCGCGGCGGACGTTGTAGTGACAGACGGCTTTACCGGCAACGTCCTGCTCAAGGCTACCGAGGGCTGCATCAAGTTTATGATGACCCAACTCAAGGGCGTATTTTACAAGAACACCAAAAACAAGCTTGCCGCGGCGGTGCTCAAGTCCGACCTTGCACAGATGAAGCGTTCCATGGACGTAAACGAGGTGGGCGGCACCGCGCTTATCGGCATCAGCAAGCCCGTTATAAAGGCTCACGGCTCGTCCGACGATAAGAGCATTTTTGCAGCTATCCGTCAGGCGGTCGGAGTCGTCAACTCCGGCATCATTGCGGATATTGACAGCAATATCGAATACATGAAGCTGAAAACGGAATAAAAATGGATAAACTTGAAGAAAAAATTGGCTACAAGTTCAAAAATCGCGGTCTGCTCCAGACCGCGCTGACGCACAGCTCTTACGCAAACGAACGCCACGGCGGCAATGCGCAGAGCTATGAGCGGCTTGAGTTTCTCGGCGACTCCATTCTCGGACTGGTGACGGCGGAGTTTCTGTACGCGCATGAGCCGAGACTGCCGGAGGGGCGCATGACCAGACTGCGCGCGGAGCTTGTCTGCGAAAATAGTTTACATAACGTTGCAGTGAAGCTCGGCATAGGGCGCTATATGCGTCTCGGCAAGGGCGAGGAGCGAAGCGGCGGCCGCGAAAGGCCCTCCATTCTTGCGGACATGGTTGAGGCGATAATCGCCGCGATGTATCTCGACTGCGGCATGGAGCAGGCCAGAAGCTTTATTATGGAGAACATTCTCAGGGACGCGGAGATAAGCGACACCCACCGCTCCGCCGATTACAAGACCGAGCTGCAGGAGCTTGTACAGCGAAAGAGCGACCAGCACATCAGCTACGAGCTGACGGGTGAAACGGGTCCTGACCACAACAAGACCTTTACCTTTACCGTCTCGATAAACGGCGTTGTCTCCGGCGAGGGCAGCGGCAGAACCAAGAAAGAGGCGGAGCAGATGGCGGCGCGCAGGGCGCTTGAGAGGCTTCAAGCATGAGCGCGCGTGAGAGCATTATCCCGGTGTTTGTGCCGCATCTCGGCTGCCCGAACGACTGCGTGTTCTGCAACCAGCGGAGAATATCCGGACAGCAGAGGTGCGCCGACGCCGATTCTGTCAGACAGGCGGTGCAGGAGGCGAACACGCTTCTCCCCAAGGGGACGCGGCGGCAGCTCGCGTTCTACGGCGGCAGCTTTACGGCGATAGACGTGTCCGTGCAGACGGCGCTTTTGTCGGCGGCAAAGGAGTATCTTGACAGGGGAGATATCAGCTCGATAAGACTGTCCACAAGGCCGGACGCCATCGACGGCGCGGTTCTCGACCGGCTTGAGGCTTTCGGCGTTGAGACGGTGGAGCTTGGAGCACAGTCGCTGGACGACGGGGTGCTGCTGCTCTCCGGACGCGGACACACGGCAGAGGACGTGGAGAAGGCGTCAAGGCTTATTAAATCCCGTGGATTCAAGCTCATTCTCCAGATGATGCCCGGGCTTCCCGGCGATACGAAGGAGAAGAGCGTCGAGACGGCAAAGCGCATCATCGCGCTCTCGCCGGACGGTGTGCGCATTTACCCGACGGTCATTGTGCGCGATACTGCACTTTTCGACCTGTGGCAGTATGGACATTACCGCGAGCACACGGTAGAGGAAGCGGTGGACTGGTGCGCCGAAATAGTGCCGCTGTTTGACGCGGCGGGAATCCCGGTTATCCGCCTCGGCCTTAACCCGACGGACGAGCTGTCCGGCGGCGCGGCGGCAGGCGGGGCGTATCACCCCGCGCTCGGCGAGCTGGTGAAAAGCCGGATCATGCTGAAAAAAGCGCAGACGCTGCTCGGCGGCATTGAGGAGAACAGCGCTGTCGAGATCGTTGTCGGGCGGGGCAAAACCTCGCAGATGCTCGGTCAGAAAAGGTGCAATTACGAGAGTCTTGTGCGCGATTTCCGCCTGAAAAGTCTCAGAGTATGCGAGCGCGAGGAAAAGGACGACAGAATAGAAATACGAATCGTTTA
>CAMEHJ010000143.1 GCA_945917385.1 uncultured bacterium | reverse complement strand
AGCTTGAAAAGCTCATGCGCGACGACCGCGAGAAGTACGAGGAGTTCTTCAGAAACTTCGGCAACGATCTCAAGTGCGGCGTGTGCGACGAGTACGGCAGATATAAGGACTTTCTGCGCGATTTGCTCATCTTCTACACCTCCGAAGACCATCAGCTCTCGCTCAAGGAGTACGCCGAGAACATGCCGGAGAGCCAGAAGGCCATCTACTTCGCCTCATCCGACTCCGTAAAGCACGCCATGAGCCTGCCTCAGTGTGAGGAGGTCAAGTCCCGCGGCTATGAGATAATCTATCTGACAAGCCCGCTCGACGAGATGGTGCTTGAGTACCTGCACGACCAGGACGGCAAGACCTTCTGCAACGTCGTGACGGACGACCTCGGCTTCGAGACCGACGAGGAAAAGAAGGCAAACGAGGAGCGCGATATTGAGAATAAAGAGCTGCTTGACTTTATAAAGGACGCGCTCGGTGACAGCGTATCTGCTGTCAGATTCTCAAGGAAGCTCGCGTCTCAGCCCTGCTGCCTGACCACCGAGGGCGGCATCACCCTTGAGATGGAAAAATACTTCCGCCACGGCCCGAACGCCGAAATGCGAAAGCTCAGGGCGACGCGCGTACTTGAGATTAATCCCGATCACCGTGTGTTCGCTGCCATCAAAGCCGCCTACGAGAGCGATAAGGACAAGGCAAAGAGCCTGTCCGTGCTCGTGTGCAGAATGGCGGAGATGCTCTCCGGCGTCGAGATCGAAGACCCCACCGCATTTGTCTCCGGCATAGCCGAACTCTTCTGATTCTTATACTATCCTCCGTGCGAGGAAAAATAAAACCGTTACACGCGACACGCTCGCATGGAGGATAACCATGAAACCAAGGCTGGGAATATACATTCATATACCCTTTTGCGCAAGCAAGTGCGGCTACTGCGATTTCTACTCAATGCAGGGCTGCGACTACCTGATGCCTGACTATCAGGACGCGCTCATCGCGCATATTGAGGAGTCCGCCCCATCCATCAAGAATTATCAGGTGGACAGTATCTACTTCGGCGGCGGCACGCCCAGCTTTTACGGCGCGGACAGGCTTGTTGAGATTTTAGACGTTCTGAAGCTCAACGGCAACGTCCGCCTCGACTCCGAGATAACCGTGGAATGTAACCCCGATTCCATGAGTCTCACCGCGCTCAAATTCCTGCGCCAGATGGGCGTCAACCGCCTGTCCATCGGCTTTCAGGCGACCGACAACGACCTTCTGAAGATAATCGGCCGCAGGCACAACTATCAGCAGGCCGTCGCCGCCTACAACACCGCGCGCAAGGCGGGCTTTGACAATATCAGCATCGACCTCATGTACGGTCTGCCCAGCCAGACCAAAACAGACTGGGCGGACACGCTTTCGGAGATCGTCGCGCTGCACCCGGAGCATATCTCCTGCTACGCGCTCAAGCTTGAGCCGGGCACGCCCATGTACAAAGACTACAACGGCTCCGCCATTTTGCCGGACGACGACGCGCAGGCGGATATGTACTCCTATGCCGCCGAAATGCTTGAACGCTACGGCTACCGTCAGTACGAGATCTCCAATTTCTGCGCTCCGGGGTATGAGTCGCGTCATAACCTCAAATACTGGAATATGGACGACTATATGGGCTTCGGTCCTGGCGCGCACTCATGCATCGGCAATCTCCGGTACAGCTTCGTGCGCGACCTCAAGGACTATATCTACCGCGTCGGCAAGGATACGAGCATCGTCGATGAGTACGAGCGCATCGACCCTATCGAGCGTGCGACCGAGTACGTCATGCTCGCCATGCGCACCTCCAACGGCATCTCCGAAAAGGACTACCGCGAGCGCTGCCAGTGTGACTGGCGGCCGATACACGCCGTTTTGAAGGCGTTCAAGGACAAGGGCTGGGCAGAGCTTACGGGCGACCGCTGGCACTTCACCGTGCCGGGCTTTCTCATCTCCAACACGCTCATCGGCATCATGCTCGAAACGCAGACGAACGGCCGTATTGAAGGCTCCCCCTGGATACAGGAGGCGGACAAGGCGGCGGACAAGATCATCCTCCCGCAGGGCGAGGAGGAGCGCTTCGCGGAAATTTACACCCAGCCGCGCACCGAAGGCATACTTGATTAAAATTCAGGCACGAGGGTATCAGAGTGACAGATAAAAAAAGGAAGAAAAACAGAACAAAAGCAGAGAAGAACCTGACGGACGATTACGCTTTTTCCGGGGAGCTTGACAGCTCTCTCCCTCCGCTCGACGAGGAAGACAGTGAGCTTTTTGAGGAACCGGCGAACGTCAAGAGCGGCAAAAAATCGAAAAAGAAATCCGGTAAAGCCCCGAAAAAGAAGGGCGTACTGCACCGCATAAAGGTGTTCTTCATCGTGTTCATAGTCATTGCCCTGCTGCTTACGGGCGCCGCCGCGTACGGCGGGTACTATGTCTCAAATCTCGGCACCACGCTCCCGAATCTCTATATCGACGACGTTTTTGTCGGCGGCATGGATAAAGAAGGCGTAGACAATGCGCTTATGAGCAGCGGCTGGGACGAGAAATGCGCCGATGTGCTTACCGTGAAGCTCCCCGCCGAAGTGAGCTTTACCGTCAAATATCTCGACGCCGGTATGCGCACGACGAGAGAGGACGCCGTGAAGCTTGCCGAGCAGTACGGCCATTCTATAAACTGGTTCAAAAATCTCTACGAGTACGCGATGAACCATATCACCCCCGCTAAACTTAAAACCCGCGACAGCCACGAGATGAACGAGAAGTACCTTCTCGACTGCATCAGGCAGGGTTCCGACGCTTTCAAAGCCGCGACCGAGGACAAGGGCTACACCATCGACAAGGAGCGCAGTCTCCTGTGCATGGTCAAGGGCGCAGGGCAGGTGGCACTTGACGAGGACGCTCTGCTTACTGCGATAAAGGAAGCGCTGCTCGCCGACAAAACGGAGCTGAGCTTCGAGACTCTCAAGGGCGATATGAAAAAGCCCGACTTCCAGGCGCTGCACGACAAGCTCGCGGCGGAGCCTGTGGAGGCCTACTTCACCGAGAAATTCGAGGTCGTGGACGAAATCGACGGCTGCTGGTTCGAGGTTAATGATGCACAGATGCTCTGGGACAGCGCGAAGGCGCTCGACACCGTTGAGATTCCCATAGAGCTTACCTATCCCGAAGTCACGGGCGACTCCCTGCGCGCGCTGCTCTATCGCGACAAGCTCGGTGAAAAGACGACCTACTTCCCCAACAGCATCGAAAACCGTATCAGCAACATTAACCTTGCAGCCGAGAAGCTCAACGGCCTCATCCTTCTGCCGGGCGAGACCTTCTCATACAACGAGGTCATCGGCCAGCGCACCGAGGAGGCGGGCTTCCTGCCGGCGGGCGCATACGAAAACGGCCAGGTCGTCGAGGAGGTCGGCGGCGGCATATGTCAGGTCTCCTCCACGCTCTACTGCGCTACGATGTACGCCCAGATGGAGACCGTTGCGCGCACGAGCCACTATTTCCGTGTGGACTATCTCCCGCTCGGCGAGGACGCCACCGTGAGCTGGCCGAAGCCCGACTTCAAGTTCAAAAACTGCCGCGAGTACCCCGTAAAAATCGTTGCCGAGTGTAACTCCGAGGAGCGCTATATCACCATCGAGATCTGGGGTACCGACGTGGACGGCAGCTATGTCGAGCTGCGCCACGACACCTACACCCGCTTTGACGCGACCTATACCGACGTCGCCATCGGCTACTACGTCATCGGCTTCCGCGACGTGTACGACGCGGACGGGAACCTCATAAACACCATACAGGAGCCTGCCGGCGACTACTTCTTCCACGAGGAAGAGATTCAGTGGCCGGAGTACACGGAAGAGGAAGTACCCGACGAATAACCTTGCTGTCCTCAGCGAAAGCTGTTGATTATAAATGCACACAGACAGGAGAAAAGACATGGAGAACAAGACCTTTTATATCACCACACCGATCTATTACCCCTCCGACAAGCTGCACATCGGACACACCTACTGCACCGTCGCAACCGACTCCATTGCCCGCTACAAGCGGCTGCGCGGCTACGACGTAATGTTCCTCACCGGTACCGACGAGCACGGTCAGAAAATCGAGGAAAAAGCAAAGGCTGCGGGCGTCACTCCCCAGCAGTTTGTCGATAACATAGTCACCGGTAAGGGCGGCATTCTCGATCTGTGGAAGCTGATGAACATTTCCAACGACCGTTTCATCCGCACCACCGAC
>CAMEHJ010000142.1 GCA_945917385.1 uncultured bacterium | reverse complement strand
GGCGGCCATGCTGAAATTCATAATGTCTCCGGAATAATTCTTTATGACCATCAGTACGCCCTTGTCTCCGCCGACCTGATGGATCGCTTCGAGGATGCGGTCGGGAGACGGGGACGCGAATACATTGCCCGCGACTGCAGCATCGAGCATACCGAGCCCAACATAGCCCGCGTGCGCCGGCTCGTGGCCGCTGCCGCCGCCGGAAATGATGGCGACCTTTTCCTTGTTCGGCTCGCGGCGCGCGATCACCTCAAAGCCAGGGATGTATTTTAGGCTGCTGTCCGATATCTCTATGCCTGCCAGCATCTCGGATACCACGCGTTCCGGATCGTTGATTATTTTCTTCATCGTTCTTCTCCTTGTAAAGTGTTCAAAATAAGGGAGACAGATACCTCCGCCTCCCCTTTTTATACGCAGTGATTATTTTTTTCTGAAGCACATAGTGCATTTGCCGTCACCGGCGGCAATGGTGTGCTCAAGGTCCATCGTCCAGCCGAGGCCCTCCGCCATGGCGCGGTCCATATCCATGCAGCAGTCGCAGATCTGGGACATATACTCCTCGTCGTCCGTCAGACCCTGCCATGCTTTTACGAGCGGGCAGTAGCCAAGATCGATCTTGAGATGGTTCTCGTCCTTTTCGACGATCTCGCCCTCGTTTACCTTTTCCACGCCGTAGGTCATGAACTCTCCGGCGAACTCGTCGATCTCGGTCATTCCCTTGAAGCGCGTCTCATACTGGAACTTTCCTGCCTCGCGCATCGCATCGCGCACGAACTCAAGGGGCAGCCCCTGGTCGAGTCCCTCCTTGACAAGATAGTAGTACCACCTGCCGCGGTTTTCATATGCAGCTCTGACGCTGTCTACGCCGTAGTCGCCTATGTATTTCTTCGGTTCATTAACGATCATGTGTATCCCTCCCGATCACTTTCTGACAAAATGCAGCTCACATACGTTGTCGCCGCAGCCGATAGCCTTTTCGAGCTTGAAGCCGATGTGCTCATAGAGGTCGAACACGCCGCGGTCAACATCCATTGCGCAGTCGCAGATCATGCCGATCTCTTTCTCGTTGTCGGTAAGCTTCGTCCAGGCTCCGCACATCGGGCAGTAATGGAAATGGACGACAGCTTCATCATCGGTGAGGCTGACCAGCTCCATGTGGAACTGCTTGATGTTATGGTCATTGAGGAACGCACCCATGAACTCAGGCACGCTGTCGGTGTCGGGGTATCCGCCGCGGTAAAGGTTGCCGAGCTTCCTGATCGCGGCGCGGGCGAACTGTTCCTTATCAAGGCCGTATTTACCGGCGCTCTGCACCAGCTCGTAATACCAGAGCCCGCGGGTCTCGTTTGCTTTTCTGATCTCGCTCGAGACGAAATCATTGATATGATGCTCGTTTTTAATCATTTTCTGTTACTCCCTGATGTTTGATTTTTATACACCGTAGCCGAGCAGGCGCGGTATAAAGAGTATGAGTCCTTCCCAGTAGGTGCATATGAGCAGTACAACGACAAGCACGCCGATCCACGGCCATATGCCCTTTATCATTCTGTCAACAGGCACGCCGGTGGCCATTGCGGTCGTGTAAAGGCAGGTCCCGACAGGCGGCGTGAGAACGCCGATGGTGAGGTTAAAGCACATAAGGAGACCGAAGTGCACCGGATCGATGTCGTACTGCTTCATTATCGGCATGAAGACGGGGACAAGGATAAGCACAGCGGGGGCGGCGTCCATGAACATACCGACGAAGAGCAGGAATATCTGGATGATGAACAGGACAGCGATCCTGCTGTTTGTCATGGAGATCATCAGATTGCATATCTTCTGCGGTATCTGGTCTATTGCCAGAACCCAGCCCATAACACCGGCCATGGAGGCGATCATCAGTATCGCTGCGCTCATGACCGCAGAGCGGATCATCATCGGGAGAAGATCCTTGAACTTGATCTTCTTATAGACGATCGTGCCGACGAGCAGGACAAAGACGATGATGACGCTCGCCGCTTCGGTGGCGGTGGTGATGCCGGCCGCAATGCACACGAAGGTCAGGAACGGCGCAACGATGGAGAACGCAGCATCCTTGAAGCAATGCAGGACATGCTTCCAGCCTTTCCACTCATGGGTCTTCCACGGGCAGCCGGGCTTGCGGCTGAGCACGAAGATGACCGACATGAGAGCAATAGCGACCAGGATGCCGGGAATGACGCCGGATTCAAACAGCGATGCGATCGGCGTGCCGCTCGCGACGCCGTAGATAACATACAGCAGTCCTGGCGGGATCAGCGGTCCGACGACGGACACGGAGCCGATAAAACAGGCCGAAAAGGTATCCTCATAGCCGTCCTTGAGCATTTCCGGATATATCGTGGAGCTCAGGAGCGCAGCTTCCGCATTTGCCATGCCGAGTATGCCGCCGAGCAGCAGGCCAACGATAGTGCACACATATGCGATGCCGCCGCGGATGCGTCCGATTATGGAGCGGCAGAAGTCCATCAGCCTGTGAACATCGCCCGACAGTCCCATAAGCTCACCGGCAAGGATAAACATCGGGATTGCCATAAGGCTGTAATTGTTGGCCGAAGCGAACAGCTTCTGCGCGACAGCGGAAAAATACGTCGGACCCATGCTTATGAGACCCGCCGCGCCTACAAGGCCGAGGACATAGCATATAGGCACGCCCACTATCAGCGTGACGATAAAGGTTATTATAAGTACCATGTATGCCCTCCTTATGCGTCGATTTCCTGCGGGGGAAGAGTTTCCTCCGCCGTCTGCTTGGGTACAAAAATGTGTATGATCCCAAGGATCTCGGTAATGAGAAGCAGCCACATCGTGAACGGCAGGCACCACCACACATACTTGACCGGCATCTGCAGCGCGGAGCTGGTCTGGTTCTGGATGACGGGGCTGAAGAAAAGCTTGGTCCCGTAGAATGCGATCCAGCCGACAAGCGCACCCGAGAATACTCTTGCGACAACATTGATGATCTTCCCGAACGTTCCATTAAATTTGCCGGAGATCAACTCGACCTTTGCCAGCGCGCCGGTATTCGACGCAACGTATCCGCCGAGGAATGTTATCATTACGAGCATATAAGTGGTCAGCTCATCCGTCCAGGGCAGCGGATGGTTGAATGCATATCTCATAACTGCCGTCATAAAGATCAGCAGGATCTGAATGCTCAGTATCGCCGCAAGGACATACTTGAGGATGTTCACGAAGAAGTCATTGACTTTATCAAGGGTATAAAGTATTTTTTTGATTTTTATCACCCTACCTATATAAAACCATTTTATTAATGGGCCGCCTCTGAAACCAGCCGCGGCCCATTAAGTTGATCGATTGCGTCAATTACGAGCAGTCCGCATCATGCGAACATGTCCATGTAGTCCTCCATGCCGATGTAAGAACCGAGGCCGAGCTCCTCGCGCAGTTCCTGAACAAACACGTAGACAGCCTTATAGTCCTCGTTCTCGCAATACTTTGCGATGACGGGAGCAACTGCGGTGCGGGCTTCATCACGGTCGATAACGCTGACTTTGAGACCCTTTTCCTCAAAGGTCTTGTATGCGTTGGCCTGGGAGACAACGAAGGTGTCGCAGCAGGCCTGACGGCCTACCTCAACAGCGCCGATCAGCCAGCCCTGTTCTTCAGCGGTGAGGCTGTTCCAGACCATATCGCTGCACACAAACAGCGGGGATGCAGTCGCGTGGCCGCTCTTTACACAGTACTTTGCGGTCTCATAGGTGCCTGAGGTGATGGTGGAGCAGGCGGTGTCCTCAAAGCCGTCGATAACGCCGGTCTGCATTGCGTTGTAGACCTCGCTGTAGCCCATGGGAGTGGCAACAAAGCCCATTGCGGTGTACATATCAAGATGCATCTGAGCTGTCATGGAGCGGAGCTTTATCTTGGAAGCGTCGGCGAGGGAATCAAGGGGCTTGTTCAGGAAGAAGTCACGGGCGGCATTGTACAGGAAGCCGACTGCGTGGACGGTGGTCTCCTCGTATACCTTGTCAAGATATCCTCTTGCAAAGTCAGAGCTGACAACTGCGTTCTGGAGCTCCTGATTTGCCCAGCCTTCATCGTCGGTGTAGAGATAAGGCAGGTCGAAAGCTTCGAGAGCGTGGGTGAAGTTGGAAAGAGAAGCGGCGTTGAAGATCGCGCAGTCCACAGTGCCGAGCTGGAGGCACTCGAATATGGCGGTCTCATCGCCCAGCTGGCCGCCGGCGTAAACGTCAAGCTGCAGAGTGCCGCCGGAGACTTCGTCAAGGTACTTATTCAT
>CAMEHJ010000141.1 GCA_945917385.1 uncultured bacterium | reverse complement strand
GAAGATTCTCAAGAATGCCTGTGAGGGTATTTTCGGGGCAAAAACAGACATCGCCGCGGCGAGGATACGGAGACTGGACGAGCAGGCGGAAATCGTTGTTTTCGAGCGCAGCGGATTTATCTCCTATGCAAACTGCGGCCTGCCCTATTACATCGGTGACGTGATAACTGACCCGGAGGAACTGACGCTTCAGACCCCGGAAAGCTTCTTCACGCGTTTTCGCGTGAATATGAAGGTGCGCCATGAGGTCACCGCCATCCATCCCGACAAAAAGACCGTCTCCGTCAAAAATCTGGAGACGGGTGAGGAATTTGAGGAGAGCTATGACAAGCTCCTGCTCTCTCCGGGCGCAAAGCCCACTCAGCCGCGCCTTCCCGGTGTTGGGCTTGACAGGCTCTTCACCCTGCGCACCGTGGAGGATACCTTCCGCATCAAGCGGTTTATCAACGAAAACCATCCCAAGTCCGCCGTGCTGGCGGGCGGCGGCTTCATCAGCCTTGAGCTTGCGGAGAACCTGCGCGACTTGGGGATGGACGTCACCATCGTACAGCGCCCGAAGCAGCTTATGAACCCCTTCGATTCTGATATGGCGGCGTTTATCCACAGCGAGGTGCGCCGTCACGGCGTTAAGCTTGCGCTGGGTCATACGGTAGAGGGCTTTGAGGAGAAGGACGGCGGCGTGGATGTTTTGCTCAAGGACGCGCAGCCTCTCCATGCCGACATGGTGGTGCTCGCCATCGGCGTCAGCCCCGATACGGCACTTGCGAAGGCGGCGGGGCTTGAGCTTGGCATAAAGGACAGCATCCTTGTAAATGACCGGATGGAGACTTCCATGCCCGACATTTACGCCGTGGGCGACGCCGTACAGGTAAAGCACTTCGTCTCAGGTCAGGACACGCTTATTCCGCTCGCAGGCCCCGCCAACAAGCAGGGGCGCATCGCGGCGGACAACATCTGCGGAGGGGACAGCCGGTATCACGGCTCTCAGGGCAGCAGCGTTATCAAGCTCTTTGACATGACCGCCGCCGCCACCGGTCTCAACGAGACGAACGCAAAAAAGGCGGGTATTGACGCCGACGCCGTTATTCTCTCACCCATGAGCCATGCGGGCTATTACCCCGGCGGCAAGGTGATGACCATGAAGGTCGTGTTTGAGAAGGAGAGCTTCCGCCTGCTCGGCGCGCAGATCGTGGGCTATGAGGGCGTGGACAAGCGCATTGACGTGCTTGCGACCGCCATCCGCGCGGGCGTGAAGGCAAACGAACTCAAGGAGCTGGAGCTTTCCTACGCGCCGCCCTTCTCCTCGGCAAAGGACCCCGTGAACATGGCGGGCTTCATGATAGACAATATCGCAAGCGGCGTTTTGAAGCAGTGGCGGCTTGACGACCTCGCCAAGCTCCCGACGGACGGAAGCGTCACCCGTCTCGACACCCGCACCGTAGGGGAGTACAGCCGCGGCCACATTGAGGGCTTTGCCAACATCCCCGTGGACGAGCTGAGAGAACGACTTGACGAGATAGACAGAAATAAGCCCGTCTATGTCATCTGCCAGAGCGGGCTTCGCAGCTACATCTCCTGCCGCATCCTTGCCGGAAACGGCTTTGAGTGCTATAACTTCGCGGGTGGCTTCCGCTTCTATGACGCGGTAATGAACGACCGCTGCCTCATCGAATCGGCCACCGCCTGCGGCATGGACAAATAAGGCTAATAATAAATAAGCTAAAGCCCTTCCCAATTTCCGGGAAGGGCTTATCCTTTAGTAAACAATAATTCCAAGTACAGCCGAGGCGATAATCAGCAGGATAGGCGACGGCTTTTCTTTTTTCAGGCAGCGATAAACGGGTATGAAGACCGCCAGCATCGCCGTAATAAGCAGAGCGCGGAAGTCCGCATTGGTGCCTTGTCCCAAAGGGAAGCAGTTGTGCAGCAGCATATAAGCACCGGTAGATAGAATAATGCCTATCATGCAGGGCTTCATCCCCTGTAAAACAGCCTGCGCGCAGCTGCTTTTCAGAACATTTTTCAGCAGGCTCATGACCAGCAAAATTACAAAGAAAGACGGCAGCACTACCGCCAGCGTGGCGAGGACAGCACCCCAGAATCCGGCTTGGCTGCTGCCCATATAGGTGGCTAAATTCACCATAATGGGACCGGGGGTGCTCTCACTGACTGCGATCATATAGCTCAGCTCCGCATCGCTGAGCCAGCCGTAGGACAGCACCACATCACGGATAAGGGGTATGGCGCTGTATGCACCTCCGAAGGTAAAACAGCCTACTTTCAAAAAGCCCAGAAGCAGTTCAAGATATATCATTGTCCCTCACCGCCTCTCTGTGCCAATGAGCGCTTTACGGCAAAAACGGAAAGGCTGATGATTCCCGCCGTCAGCATCAAAACGACGGAAGAAATCCGAAGGGAGAATATATTGCTCACCAGTATGACAACGAAAGCGCATCCGGCGATGATGAGTGGCTGCGGTTTCTTCTTCATCTTTTTCAGCATTGTGAACCCGGCGTCTAAAATCAGCAGACTTACGCCGACTTTGATACCCTTGCACGCAGCGGCGATCACCCTATATTCCAGAAACTGTTCCAGAAACATAGAGATGATGTAGAGAATAATAAAAGAGGGGAGCACGATACCAAGTGTTGCCAGAACTGCGCCCGTCATGCCCGCCATCTTGTACCCCGCATAGGTGGCGCAGTTGATGGCAATCGGACCGGGCGTTGATTCGGCCACTACGGTAAGCTCCGTCATCTCATCCTGCGTGAGCCATCCCTTTGTCCTCACACAGGTATCGGTAATCACGGAAATCATGGCATATCCGCCGCCGAAGGTGAACAGTCCCACTTTCATAAAACTGAAAAACAGCTGTGAGAGGATCGACTGATGTTCAGGCATTTCGCAGCACCTCCAATGCTTCTTCATCCGTAATCTCCACCGCACCGCGAGTCAGCTTTACCATGCCCTCGCCCTGAAAATAGCGGAGCATCCGCGTGACAACTTCCCGCGCGGTGCCCATGTGCTTTGCAATGGAGTCGTGTGTGAGCTTCAGAACCGCGGAGCCTTCAAGTGCGCTCTCCTCCAGCAAAAAACCCGCAAGGCGCTTATCAAAGCTTTTCCACATGATCTGCTCCATGAGCCACATGACCTCGGAAAAGCGTGAAGCCATGATCTCGTTCGTGAAGTTCGACAGCGGCGCAGACTCGGCCATAATGCCCTGATAGATCTCCGCCGGAATAACCCAGAGCGAAGTGTCCTTTTCGGCCTCTATCATTATTTCAAACTGAATTGAGCGCATGATGCAGGCAGCGGAGAACAGGCAGATATCCCGGTCAAACAGGCGGTACAGCGTGACCTCGCGCCCCTCGTCGGAGAGAATATATGCGCGAAGCTGCCCCTCGCGCACTAAAAGCAGACCCGTACATTCACTGCTGCCGCTGTGCAGGGCGCTGCCTTTTTTCACATTTCGCGCGACTGTGCCCGTGCTGAGCTTATTTTGCTGCTGCGCGCTGAGCTGCGCCCAGACGGGGAAAAAGTCCTGAAGTTCCATAGAAGCCACCTCATTTCTGAATAGTCCAACGGGGATCGAACACTCACCGCATTTGAGCGGCACTGTCGGGCTGCTTTTGATTTGTCGTCCTCGACTTGCGCCGGCAAGCCTTCGTCCTCCGCACCAAAATCAGCTCCGATATTACTCGCTCAAATGTGCAAGGCAGTTTTTACGGAGCGGATTTTTGCCCGGACGAGGCATTGACCGCAGTGAAGCCTTTCCGGCTTTACAAGGGCAATAACGAAGTGCGGACGGAAATCCGCCCGTAAAAACCGATGAGGGTTCGACTCCCGTTGGACTAAAATTATAAAACCGTTTGCGGCATATGTCAAATATTTTAGCTGACTTTGTCTGCTCTTTATGGGAGTTTGTTATAAGCTCATTTTGTGATGACACAGTAATCAAAGCTCGAAAAATCAATGGCATGAGCGTGCAAGGGCTTGCGGCCTTGCACGCTCATGCCGCTCTGTTTTTTCGCAGAAAGGTCAGGAATTGTGTGATCTTCTGTCCCGCGAGGCGTCGTTATAATAACGGCTCTTCTGCCGGTACATTTCCATATCGGCGAGCTTGAATAAGGTGTTGAAGTCCGGGCCAATGCCCTCCCTGTATGCCGAGCCGAGAGAGGCGGTCGTACCGAGCTGCAATCCGGCAAGGTCGAGCATTTCGTCCAGCTCATGCTTTGAAATGTTTTTAATAACGGCTGCAAATTCGTCCCCGCCCAGCCGATAGATATTCTCCTGACCGAACACCGATTTT